>JANXYA010000273.1 GCA_025350345.1 Gammaproteobacteria bacterium | reverse complement strand
GGTCGACGCGCTCCTTGGCCACGACGCGGCCGCCGCCACGCTCGGAGCCGCGGCGCGCCGACTCCTGCGCCTCGGCGATCGCCGCGTCCAGGTCGGGGAGCGCCAGTTCAAGATCACCTGCTCGGTGGGCCTCGCCCTGGTGGCGAACAGCGATCCGGACCTGGACGCGGCGATCGCCGAGGCGCAGGAGTCGGCGCGCCGCGGCTCCGAGCGTGGCGGCGGCCGCGTCGTGGCCAAGGAGCGCGTCGACCAGGACGCGCGGGTACTGGCCTATGACCAGGTGTGGGTCAAGCACATCAAGGCGGCGCTCACCGAGAACCGCTTCCACCTGGTGCAACAGCCGGTCGCATCCCTGGGCGGCGGCGCGCAGAAGATTTTCGACGTCGCGATGCGCATGCTGGACACCCAGGGCCGCGAGGTGCTGCCCTCCGAATTCCTGCCGGCGGCCGAACGGAACGACCTGATGCGCCCCATTGACCGCTGGGTGCTCGGCGCGGCGCTGGCCTTCATAGCCAAGCGACAGCCCGATCAGCTGTTCGTGCGCCTGTCGCGCGACAGCGCCCTGGACACGACGCTGATTGACTGGCTCGACGCGCAGCTCAAGGCCACGCTGGCCGAACCCCAGCGCCTGTGCCTGCAGGTGACCGAGGCGGTGGCCGAAAACCACCTGCAGTCCATGCAGCGATTGCTCGCCGACCTGGGCAAGCGCCGCGTGAGATTCGCCCTCGAGCATTTTGGCGTGGGGCGCGATTCAGCCGGACTCCTGGGCGCGCTGCCGGTGGATTGCCTGAAGATCGACGGTTCCCTGATGCAGGGGCTCACGGGCGATCCGAAGCTACAGCAGAAGGTGCGCGCCATCGTCGATGCGGCAGCGAAACGCGGCATCCAGACGGTGGCCGAGCGCATCGAGGATGCCAATACCATGGCCGTGGTCTGGCAGCTGGGCGTGCAGTTCATCCAGGGCTACTTCGTACACGCTCCGGAAGAGGTCGTACTCAAGTCGTGAAGCCCGCGCCCAGGTGCCCATCCGCGGTACCGGTCCGGCGGACCCTCCTCGCGAGACCCTGGCTGCTCGCGCTTTGCGCCTGCTCTCCGGCCGGCACCGGCACGGGCGCCGCGGCGAACACGATCATCGTGGGGACCGGGCTGGCCGCCGTGCAGGCACTCACCCGTGCCGTCGATGCCGGGGGCGTGCGCTCCCTTGACCCTTCGCTGTCCACCGACGTGCCCGGCGAGCGGGTCCTCGACGATCTGTTCGAGGGCCTGACGCGGCTCGATGAGCGCGGCGAGCCTGCGCCCGGGGTGGCGGAGCGCTGGGAGCACAGTGCCGACGGACGGGTCTGGACCTTTCACCTGCGAGCGGCGCGCTGGTCCAATGGCGTGCCCATACGCGCTGCAGATTTCGTCTTTGCCTGGCGCCGGACGGTCGACCCGCGCACGGCGTCCGACTACGCCCAGGCCCTGGCGCCGGTGGTCAACGCCATCGCGATCAGCGAAGGCCGGATGAGTCCGGCCACTCTCGGCATCGAAGCGCCCGATGATCGAACCGTGCGGGTACGGCTGAATGCGCCGACGCCCTATCTGCTGAGCCTGCTGACCAAATCCTACGCCGTGCCGCAATACGAACCGGCGATTCGCGCTCACGGCGAGTCCTGGGTGCGCCCTGAGTTCCTGGTCAACAACGGCGCGTTCCTGCTGCGCGAGCATGTCATTGGCGGGCGCATCACTCTGGTGCGCAACCCGACCTATTGGGGCGCGCAACAGGTGCGACTGGCGCAGGTGACCTACCTGCCGCTCGACCGCTCCGCCCAGACGGATCGCTATTTCGCCGGCGATCTGGCCTTCACCGACTCCTTCTCCGCCGAGCAGACCGCCTGGCTCCGCCAGCAGCTCGGCACGCAGGTCGTGAGCGGTCCGTATCTGGGCAATTTCGTGCTCGGCATGAACATGGTGCGCCCACCCTTCGCGGGCAACCGTTCGCTCCGCATGGCACTCACGCTGGCCGTGGATCGCGAGCCGCTGGTGCGTTACGTGCGCCAGGGGCTGTACCTGGCGGCCTACACGCCGACCCCGCCGCTGGCCGGATACCCCGCGCCCGTGCCGGACTGGGCGGCATTGCCCGACGCGCAGCGCCACGCGCTGGCCCAGCGTTACTACGCCGCGGCGGGCTATTCCGCCCGGCACCGGCTGCACGTCGAGCTGCATTACCCGACGGATACAGACAATCGCCGCACCTACGAAGCCGTGGCGGCGATGTGGCGCACCAATCTCGGGGCGGACGTGAGCACCTACAACGAGGAGTTTCGCGTCGAGCTCAACGAGCGGCACCTGCATAAGCTGGACCTGTTTCACTACGCCTGGATCGGCGATTATCCGGACCCCTACACCTTCCTGCAGCTGTTCCAGACCGGCTTTGGCTACAACGACGGCGGCTACTCCAATCCCCGCTACGATGCGCTGCTGAACGCGGCCGGGGAGGAAGCCGACGCGGCACAACGCTTCGGGGAACTGGCCCAGGCCGAAGCCCTGCTCAACGCGGATGTCGCCTGCATTCCGCTCTACTATTACGCCACCCGGCACCTCATCAAGCCCTACGTGCGCGGCTGGACCAGCAATATCCAGGACCGCAATCTCTCGCAGTACATGTACCTGCTGGAGCACCGGGGCCAATAGCATGCTGCGCTTCCTCCTGCGTCGGGCGCTCAGCGCCGTGCCCACGCTGCTGGTCATCGCCACCCTGGCGTTCGTGCTGCTGCACCTGACGCCCGGCGGGCCGTTTGATTCCGAGCGGGTGCTGGTACCGCAGATCCAGCACAGCATCGAGGCCCGCTTTCACCTCGACGAACCGCTCTGGCGCCAGTACCTGCGCTACCTGGGCGACCTGGCGCACGGGGACCTCGGTCCCTCCTTCCAGTACCGCAATACCTCCGTGAACGAACTGATCGCCCAGGGGCTGCCGGTGGATGTGGCGATCGGCGGCACCGCCATGCTGATCGCGCTGCTCCTTGGCGGCAGCATCGGACTGCTCGCCGCCACGCGCGTCGGCGGCTGGCGCGACCGGCTGCCCATGGGCCTGGCGATGCTGGGGATTTCCGTGCCCCTGTTCGTCACCGCGCCACTGCTGATCCTGGTGTTTGCGATTCGCCTGCAGTGGCTCCCGGCGGGCGACTGGGTGAGCGGTTCCTGGCGGCATCTGCTGCTGCCGTCCGTGGCGCTGGCGCTGCCGTACACGGCTTACATCGCGCGCATCGTCCGTTCCGCCGCCATCGAGGCGCTGGCGAGCCCGTTCATCCGCGCGGCGCGCGCCAAGGGGCTGCCCTCGCTCACGATCGTGCTGCGCCACGCACTGCGCCCGACGCTGATGCCGCTGGTCTCCTTCCTCGGGCCCGCGCTCGCCGGTGTACTGACCGGTTCGATCGTGATCGAGCAGGTCTTCGGCCTGCCCGGGATCGGGCGCTTTTTCGTGACCGGGGCGCTCAATCGCGACTACACGCTGGTGACCGGCATCACCGTGCTCTACGGTGCACTCATCATCGCGATGAACGTGCTCGTCGACCTGTGCTACGGCTGGCTCGACCCGCGCGTGCGGGCCCGCCAATGAGCCCGGCGGAGCGCAACGATGGGCCCTGGCGCCGCAGCTGGCGGCGCCTTTATGCGCGGCGCGGTGCACGCTGGGCGCTGGCGCTGCTGGGCCTGATCATGGCACTCGCCCTGCTGGTGCCCGCGCTCTCCCCCTACGACTACGCCGCTCCTTCCTGGACGCACATTTTCCTGCGCCCGTCGCTGCGCGGCGGTGAGTGGTTCGGGACCGATGGCCTGGGGCGCGACCTGCTGGTGCGCGTGATGTGGGGCTGCCGCATCTCGCTGCTCATCGGGATCGCCGCGAGCCTGGTCAGTGTCCTGATCGGCGTGGCCTGGGGCACCGCCGCGGGCTACATCGGTGGGCGCACGGACGGGCTGCTGATGCGCACCGTGGATGTGCTGTACTCCGTGCCGTTCATTCCACTGGTGATCGTGCTCGAAGTGCTCTTCGGCCGCAATTTCCTGCTGGTATTCATCGCCATCGGCGCGGTCTCCTGGCTCGATATCGCGCGCATCGTGCGCGGCCAGACACTCGCCATCCGCTCGCAGAACTACATCGAGGCGGCGCTCGCGCTGGGCGTGCGCACGCCGGCGGTGATCTGGCGGCACGTGGTGCCGAATCTGCTCGGCCTGGTCATCGTGTACGCCACGCTGACGATACCGAGCGTGATCCTGTTCGAGGCGCTGCTGAGTTTCCTGGGGCTGGGCGTGCAGGCGCCGCTCGCCTCGCTCGGCTCGCTGGTCGCCGACGGTGCCAACGAGATGCAGGCCAATCCCTACCTGCTGCTCATCCCGGCGGCCTTCCTGGCCGCGATCATCCTGTGCCTCAATTACCTCGGCGATGCGCTGCGCGACGCGCTCGATCCCCGCCATGACTGAAGCACGCGCATCGCTCCTCAGGGTGCGGGCCTTAAGCGTGAGCTACCCGGGCCCTCAAGGTCCGCTGCGCGCGCTCAGCGATGTCGATCTGGATCTGGATGAGCACGAATGCCTCGGGGTAATTGGAGAATCGGGATGTGGTAAGACGCAACTCCTATTGGCGCTTCTCGGATTGTGTGGAAGCGCGGCGCGGGTCACGGGCAGCATCCGCTATCGCGGCGAGGAATTGCTCGGCGCGGCACCCGCGCGCCTGGCGGCCCTGCGCGGACGGCGGATCGCCATGGTGTTCCAGGAGCCGCAGAGCGCGCTGAACCCGTATCTGCGCATCGGGGAGCAGCTTGCAGAGGGCGCGCGCCATCACCTCAAGCTCACGCGCCGTGCCGCGCTCGGGCGCGCCGCTGAGCTGCTGGAGCTGGTGCAGATCAGCGCGCCGGCGGCGCGCCTGCGCCTGTATCCGCATGAGCTTTCGGGCGGCATGCGCCAGCGTGTCACGATCGCGATGGCGCTGATGTGCGAGCCGGAGATCCTGCTGCTCGATGAGCCGACCACCGCCCTTGATGTGACGATCCAGGCCCAGGTGCTGGAGGTATTACGCTCGATCCGTGCGCGCACCGGCGTGGCCACGCTGTTCGTCAGCCATGATTTCGGGGCGCTCGCCACGCTTGCCTCGCGGCTCACCGTGATGTACGCCGGTCGCGCAGTCGAGCAGGGTGCGATCGGGGAGCTGTACGCCGCGCCACTCCATCCCTACACCAGTGGCCTGCTCCGATCGCTCCCCCGCCTCGACCTGCCGGTCCCGCTCCGGCTCGCGGCCATCCCCGGGCAGCCACCGGACCTGGCACAGTTGCCAGCAGGCTGCGCCTTTGCGCCGCGCTGCCCGCTGGTTCATCCCGCCTGCGCCGAACGCCCGGCGCTGCGTATGCGGCAAGGGGATCACCAGGTGGCCTGTCACTGCGAGCTGCCCGCCGCGCGGATCGGCGAGGCCTGGTCGTGACTCTCGCCGGGACAGACACGCTCCTGGAGGTCAGCGAACTGGCGGTGCGGTATCGCCTGGGCACGCACCTGCTCGGCGCCCACTCCTTCCGCGCGGTCGCCGGCGTCAGTTTCACCGTGCAGCGTGGCGAGAGCCTCGGGCTGGTCGGCGAGTCGGGCAGCGGGAAATCCAGCATCGCGCGCGCGCTGCTGCGATTGATACCCGCCACCGGCTCGGTCCGTTACCGGGGGCAGGACCTGCTGCAAGTGGAGGGCGAGGCACTGCGCGCGATACGCGAACGCCTGCAGATCATTTTCCAGGATCCACTGGGGGCGCTCGATCCGCGCATGTGTGTCGGCGAATTGGTGGCCGAGCCGCTGCGCGAATTCCGCCCCGAGCTCGGGGGCGAAGCGCGCCGCGGGCAGGTCACGGCGATGCTGGCGCGGGTCGGCCTGGGGAGCGAACTGCTGCAGCGTTTCCCGCATCAGCTATCGGGCGGCCAGGCACAGCGGGTCGGGATCGCCCGCGCGCTGATGCTCGGCCCCGAACTGCTGATCTGCGATGAACCGGTGGCCGCGCTGGACATGTCCATCAAGGCCCAGGTGGCCAATCTGCTGCGCGACATGCGCGAGGAATTCGGCCTGTCGCTGCTGTTCATCGCCCACGACCTGGCCACGGTCCGCTACCTGTGCGAGCGCGTGCTGGTGCTCTATCTCGGGCGGGTCATGGAAATCGCCGGACGCGAGGCGCTCTTTAGCGCGCCGCAACATCCCTATACACGCGCGCTCCTGGCCGCCAACCCGTCCCCCGATCCAACTGGCTTGCGCCGCCCCATGACCCTGCAGGTGGAAGCGCCAGCCACCCTTGATGCTCCCAGCGGCTGTGTGTTCCGCAGCCGCTGCCCGTTGGCTGTGGCGCGCTGCGCCAGCGAAGTGCCCCGCTTGCGCACCGTCGGTGCCAGCCTCGTCGCCTGTCACCGCGCCGGCGAGTAATCCTGCACCGGGCGCAGCGACGCGCTAATATTGCGGCCCATCGTTTCGCGGCGGGGTCGCCGTCGGCCCATTTTTTATACGACAATTATTCGGGGAGCGATATTGCAATGACCATTCGCAAGCTACACGCGCTGGGATTCCTGGCCACCCTCACCCTGCTGCTCGGCGCCTGCTCGAACCAGATGGAGCCTGCCCAGCAGGCCATCGCGGGCATCGACAGTGCGGTCGCCAGCGCCTCGCCCGACGCATCGAAGTACATACCCGATGAGCTCGCCGCGGTGCAGGCCAAGCTCACCGATCTGAAAGCCGCCTTCGACAAGAAGGATTACGTTGGGGTGCTGGCCGGGGCGCCGGCGCTGCTGACCGAAGCACAGAACCTGCTCGGCGATGCCGCGCTCAAGAAGGACGCGGTCGTCAAGGCCATGAGCGGTGAATGGACCGGCCTGGCCGCGTCTGTCCCAGCGCTGGTCGCTGCCGTGGGTAAGCGTGTTGCGGTGCTCGAGAAGAGCAAGCACCTGCCGGCGGGAGTGGACCTCGCGGCCGCCAAGACCAATATGGCGGACGCCACGGCGCTGTGGAGCAAGGCCCAGGCCGCATTCGCGGCGAACAACGTCGAGGAAGCGGTCACCTCTGCCAGGAGCGTGAAGGCCAAGGCGGAAGCCGCCGCTGCGGCGATCAAGTTCTCGCTGCCCAAGACCTAAAGACCCGGAAAGCTCCAGGTATCCTGCAGCGCAATCGCTCAGGGCGCCACGACTTCGATCCGCTCCACCGTGCGCCAGCCGCGCGGCAACACGGCGCCGCGCTGCGCGCGCTCGCCGCGATAGTGCTCCAGATCCGCGGGGCTGAGGGTCATCTGCCGCTCCCCTGAATGCACGCGCAGGGCCTGTCCGGGGGCGAGCACCGCCACCCCGCTCATCAGCTCCTCGCGTGCCTGGGCCCGCTTGCCGGGAATCCCGAACAGCTTGTTGCCCTTGCCGCGCGGCAGTTCCGGCACTTCGGCGATGGGGAACACCAGCAATCGCCCTTCGCTGCTCAGGGCCGCGACGAGCGCGTCGGGCTGCGGCACCGGTACCGGCGGCAGCACCACGGCCCCTTCGCTCACGTTGATCACCGACTTGCCGGCGCGATTCCGTGACTGCAGTTCCGCCAGGCGCACGGTAAAGCCGAATCCCGCGTCGGTGGCCAGCAGCCACAGGTCCGCCGGCTCGCCGATCAGCACGCCCGCGAAGCGCGCGCCATCCGGGGGATCGAGCCGCCCGGAGAGCGGCTCGCCCGCCCCGCGGGCGGAGGGCAGGCTGTGGGCGGCGAGGCTGTAGGCCCGCCCGGTCGTGTCGATGAACAGCGCCGCCTGAGTGCTGCGCCCGCGCGCCGCCGCCTGGAACGCATCCCCGGTCTTGTAGGTGAGCGTGCGCGGATCAAGCTCGTGCCCCTTGGCCGCCCGCACCCAGCCTCCCGTCGACAGCACGATGGTGACCGGTTCATTGGCGAGCAGGTCGGTGGCCTCGATCGCCTGCGCGGCCTCGCGTTCCACCAGGCGGGTGCGCCGCTCATCGCCGTATTCGGCGGCGTCCGAGACAATCTCGCTGCGTATCAGCTTGGTGAGCTTGGCCTTGCTCGCGAGCAGGGCCTCGAGCTCGGTGCGCTCGGTGCTGAGCTGCTCCTGTTCATCGCGGATCTTCATCTCTTCCAGCTTCGCCAGGTGGCGGAGCTTGGTCTCGAGGATGGCCTCGGTCTGCTCGGCGCTGAGCTTGAAGCGCTTCATCAGCACCGGCTTGGGCTCCTCCTCGCGCCGGATGATGCGGATCACCTCGTCGAGGTTGAGGTAGGCGATGAGCATGCCGTCCAGCAGGTGCAGGCGGCGCGTCACCTTGTCGAGCCGGAACTCCAGGCGCCGCCGCACGGTGCGGCGGCGGAATTCCAGCCACTCGGCCAGCAGCTCCTTCAGCCCGCAGACACGCGGCCGCCCGTCGAGCGCGATGACATTGAGGTTGACGCGATAGCTCCGTTCCAGGTCCGTGGTCGCGAACAGGTGCGCCATCAGCTGCCCGACATCCACGCGGTTGGAACGCGGCTCGATCACCAGCCGGGTCGGATTCTCGTGGTCCGACTCGTCGCGGATGTCCTCGACCATCGGGAGCTTCTTCTCGCGCATCTGCTGCGCAATCTGCTCCTGCACCTTGCTGCCCGAGACCTGGTAGGGGAGCTGCGTGATCACGACGTGGCCGCTTTCCTTTTCCTGCTCCCACACGGCGCGCGCGCGATAGCTCCCGCTCCCGGTGGTGTAGAAGTCCACGAGCTCGCTCCGGTTCGAGATGATTTCCGCGCCGGTCGGCAGGTCCGGCCCCTGCACGTGCTTCAGCAGCGCGCGGGTCGTGGCCTCCGGCTCATCCAGCAGGTGCAGGCAGGCCGCGGCGATCTCGCGCAGATTGTGCGGCGGGATGTCGGTCGCCATGCCGACCGCGATGCCGGAGGCGCCGTTGAGCAAAAGGTTCGGGAGCCGCGCCGGCAGCAGGAGCGGCTCTTCCATCGTGCCGTCGAAATTCGGGCCCCACTCGACCGTACCGTCGCCCAGCTCATCGAGCAGCAGGTCCGAGTAGCGCGTCAGGCGCGATTCCGTGTAGCGCATCGCGGCGAAG
>JANXYA010000242.1 GCA_025350345.1 Gammaproteobacteria bacterium | reverse complement strand
GTGCTCGCGGCGACCGAGCTCGCCCCGATCCCCGCATTCGTCGCCTCGGCCGACACGCCGGGAGAAATCGTGGCGCGCCTGCAAGCGGCCTTCGTGGGCGCCGCGAGCCAACCCTGGTTCGCGCCATTGGGCGATCTGCTGCTGCTCGACGGCTTTGCCGTGATGAATGCGGCGCAATACGCGCCGCTCCTCGCCTGGGACCGGGCCGCGAAAGCCGCCGGCTACGATTTGCCGGCCTGAACCGCGCGCAGCTGCGGCACGCGGCCCGTCGGGTGCCGGAGCGCATCGTGCGGGCGAAACAGGAACCGTCGCGCCACCTCGAAGTAGCTCAGGTACACGAGCCCGTGGTTCTCCTCAATGAGGCGCGCGCGAATGAGCCGGTAGCGGGCGTTGTATTCATACCAGGGCATCGCCGGCTCCTCGTGGTGCATCGCGTGCAGGTTGTTGAACAGGAACAGCGGCCCGAGTATCCACGAGCCCTCGACGATGGCCGTGCGCTCGAGCACACCGGGGCGCGCACGATGCTCGGCAAAGGAGCGGATCAGCAGGATCCCGTTGCCCGGAATCACCATGGTGAGGACGTAGATCCACAGCGGCATGTGGCAGACCAGCGTCACCCACGCGATGACCGGCACGCACCACAACAGGTGCTCGATCCAGATGGCCCGCATGCCCTCGTCGTTCCGGACCACGGCGAGAAAATCCTTGCGCAGGAACCGGCCGATGCGCCAGAAGGACCCAATCAGGACGCGTCCGGCGAGGGTCTGCTGCAACTGCAGGATCCGGCGGCCCACGGCGCTCAGGTGCGCCCAGCTTTCCGGTGTCAGGTAGTAGGACTCGGGATCATCCAGCGGATCGGTGAGCCGATCATTGATGTGATGGACCAGATGATTGCGACGATACCGATCGAAGGGCAGCCACAGTGACAGCGGCACCACGCCCAGCAGGCGATTGAGGGGGCGCCAGATGGTCGGGTGGCCATGCACGATTTCATGCTGCATGGAGCTGTGCAGGGTGAGCAGCACGGCCGTGATCGGCGCGACGATCCATAAGGGCCAGCGCCCGTAGCCGTAGGTCATCGCCAGCCAGGCGCCGTAGACCGCTGCAACCAGCGACAGGGTACGCAGCTCAACCGCAACGCGTGCGGGCCGCACCGCTCCCTTAGGGCGATCCCAGTCGGTCATCGCTGCGGTCAACTGTGGCTCGCCGGCGTCGGGATTCATCATGAGTTTGATTGTAATCAAACTCATGCCGCCACGCTGCGGGATGCCTCACAGTGCAGAGGGCGGAAACCGGCCTCCACTCAGGCGGGCACCGTGCGCAGCAGGCGCCGCTCGAGCATCACCATCGCGTCGTAGAGCAGGATCGCCATCAGGCCCGTCAGCAATCCGCCCTGCAGGACGAAGGCGGTGTTGTTGGAGAGGAGCCCGGCAATGATCACCTCGCCCAGTCCCTTGGCCGCCACCGTGGATCCGATCGTGGCCGTGCCCACGTTGATGACCAGGGAGAGCCGGACACCTTCAAGGATCAGCGGCATGGCGAGCGGCAGCTCCACCGCGAGCAGGCGCTGGCGCGCGCTCATGCCCATCCCGTTCGCCGCCTCGATGACGGCGGGTGGGCAGCCCTGGAATCCGGCCACCGTGTTCTCGAAGATCGGCAGCAAGCCGTAGGCGAACAGCGCGATCAGGGTCGGGGTCTGGCCGAAGCCGACCAGTGGCACGGCGACGGCGAGTACCGCCACCGGCGGAAAGGTCTGCCCGATGTTGGCCAGCGTGCGCGACAGGGACAGGAATTGCGCGCCGCTCGCACGCGTCACCAGGATCGCGAGCCCCACGGCAACCAGCGTGCTCGCCGCTGCGGCGATGAACACGGTGCCGAGATGGGCGAGCGCGAGGGACAGCAGGTTGCCCTGATCGTAGATCGGCGGCGCACCGTACTGGGTCAGCGGCGCGAACAGCGGGGCAAAGCGCTGCGGCGCTGCCAGAAACCCGACCAGCAGGCCGATCGCTGCGATTCGCAGGAGCGTGGCCGCGCGCGGCATCAGCTCTGCCGCCCGTGCGCGAGCAGGCGCGCGAGGCTCACGCGGCCGGCACTCGTCCCGTCGGGGTTCAGCACGGTTGCCGCCTCCGCACCGCTCCAGATCAGATCGGAGAGCACCTCGCGGAGCGATGCCCCCGCGGCCACGGTCCGGGATTCCCTCGGACCGGGCTCGGCCAATTCCCCGGCGGTCGTGAGTGACAGGAGCTTCAGGGCACGATCCGCGGTGCCGCTCAGGCGCGTCACGAAAGGATCGGCCGGTCGGGTCAGCAGCACGCCTGGCCGGTCGTGCTGCAGGACGCGACCCTGGCGCATGACCGCGACGCGATCGCCGAGCCGGAAGGCCTCGTCCATGTCATGGGTGACCAGCACGATCGTCGTGCCGAAGCGCCGCTGGATGTCGAGCAGGTCGTCCTGCGCCTTGCTGCGGATGACCGGGTCGAGCGCCCCGAAGGGCTCATCCATCAGCAGCAGCGCGGGCTCGGCCGCGAGCGCACGGGCGACGCCCACCCGCTGCTGTTCACCGCCCGACAGTTGATGCGGGAATTTGCTGCCGCAGGCGACCGGATCAAGCTGGAACACCCGCAGGAGTTCCTCCACCCGGGCCGCGATGCGAGCCTTCTCCCATCCCAGGAGTCGCGGCACGGTCGCGATATTCTCGGCCACGGTCCGGTGCGGAAACAGCCCATTGCTCTGGATCGCATAACCGATCCGCCGCCGCAGCAGATGCGCCGGCATCGAAGCCGTGTCGTTGCCGTCGATCAGCACCCGCCCGCTCGTCGGCTCGACCAGCCGGTTGATCATGCGCAGCAGGGTCGACTTTCCGGACCCCGAAGTGCCCACGATCACGGTGATCGAGCCGCTCTCGATCGACATCGACACCTCGTCGACGACCCTCATCGCACCGTACTGCTTGGTCAGCGCCTCGATGCTGATCATCGCGCCGCCCGGTTCATGAGATCGACCAGCGCATCCAGCAGGAGCGCTGAGGAGAAGGCCAGCATCACGATCGGGATCGCTCCGAGCAGCACCAGGTCCATCGCCGTCTGCCCAATCCCCTGGAAGACGAAGGCGCCGAAGCCGCCGCCGCCGATCAGCGCCGCCACGGTCACGAGCCCGATATTCTGCACGAGCACGATGCGAATGCCGGTGAGTATCACCGGCAGCGCCAGCGGCAGCTCGATGTGTGCCAGGATCTGCCCCCGCGTCAATCCCATCCCGCGCGCCGCATCGACCGCGGCGGGGGACACCCGCGCGAGGCCCACCACGGTATTGGCGACTACCGGCAACAGTGAATACAGAAACAGCGCCACCACGGCGGGCGCGGCCCCGATGCCGCGGATGCCCAGATCAGCGGCCCAGGGGACCGCCGCCGCCAGAGCGCCTAGCGGCGCCATCAGGATGCCGAACAGCGCGATTGACGGAATGGTCTGGATGAGATTGAGCACGCCCAGCACACCGGCGCGGATCCGGGGAATCCGGTGGCAGAGAATCCCGAGGGGCAGTGCGACCACGACTGCCGCAGCCAACGATCCAAACGCCAGCAACAGGTGCCGGCGGGCCTCGCGTGCAAAGCGATCCGAGTTCACCGCGTATTCGCGCATGATCGAGAGGTGGTCAAAAGCCCCGCTGGCAATGGCCAGACCCGCCGCGAGCACGGACAGCACGAGCAGGAGCACGCGCATGCCGGGCCCCGGACGCATGCGCGTGACCGCATCGGTGGCCAGGAGCCCAAGCCCGATGAGCAGCAGCCAGAAACCCGCACCGGGCGAAATCCGGATGACCTGGTTGCCCGGCGGGGTCAGGGCGTTGCCGGCGGCCGCCACGGCAGACGCGACGGCAATCACCCCTGCCAGGGCAAAGGCGAGGCGCACCCTGGCATTGGAAACACCGACCGCCACGAGGGCAACCAGGGCCAGCACCAGCACGAAGCTAAGCGCCGCCCATGCGGGCAAGAATTCCAGCAGCGCGCGCGCCTCGCCCGGAACTATCCGGTTGGCCTTGAATACCACGAACGGCAGGAAGACAAGTGCGACAACGCCCACGGCGCTGAGCAGTGTCCCCAGCGGATCGAGCGCAGGGAGCCGGCGCAGGCTCAAGGCAGGAGCCTGCGGGATTTCAGATAGTCCGCGGCGACCGACGCGGCCGACTCGCCATTGACCTGGACCCGCGCATTCAGCGCCTGCAGCGTCGCGCTGTCGAAGCTCTCCATTAGGGGCGCCACGAGCGGAGCGATCCGCGGGTTGGCCTTGAGCACCGCCTCGCGAATGATCGGGACGGGGGCGTAGACGGGCTGGTCATGCTTGTCATCTTCCAGCACTTGCAGATCGGCCGCCACGATGCCGCCATCGGTCCCGTACACCATCGCCGTGTTGGTGCCGTTGGTCCGCGCCGCGGCGGCGCCGATGGTCGCCGAGGTCTCGCCACCGGCCAGCACGATCAGCTGGTCCGAGCGCATCGTGAACCCGTAGGTCCTTTCGAGCGAACGCAGGGTGCCGGCGTTGGCAAACTCCGCGGAGCAGGCGAGCACGACCCGCCCGCCGCCACTGACCCAGTGTGCAAAGTCGCTCATGGTCCGCAGATGATTGGTCCTGGCCACATCCTTGCGCACCGCGAGCGCCCAGGCGTTGCTGGCATTCGCCGGCGCCAGCCACACGATCCGGTTGGCGTCGTAGTCGAGGCGCGAACCCAGCTCGTACCCCTGGCGCAGATCCTTCCAGGCCGGATCGGAGCTGCGGTTGAAGAAGAAGCCGGCATTGCCGGTGTATTCGGTGTAGATGTCGATCTCGCCGGCGATCAGCGCCTTGCGGACCACCGGAGTCGCGCCGAGGGCGGTGCGATCCACGGTGGGGATGCCGGCTGCATTGAGCAGCAGCCGGATCATCTGCCCGATCATCACGGACTCGCTCGAGAGTTTGGAGGAAACAACGACGGCGGCGTGCGACGAATTCATGCCGCCCAGGCCCAATAGCGCGAGGAGCGCCACCACACTCAGGGACTTCAGCAGCTTCGACAAGCGGCGCCTCCACCTCTGCCCTGCGGCACAAGTTGTCGTTTGTTGGCGTGCGCGTCAAGCCCACGATGCGCGCGGCGGCGTACTTGTAAACCCCTAGGGGGCATGCTCAAATGCCGCGACCGCGAGCGCGGATTCACCTGGTGCCGAACACACGCCCGATTCATGCGAATGCGCAGCGCGCAGCGAGCGGTCGTTATTCCGCCGCGCGACTGTTCCTGGAAGGACTCATTGGCCACCGCGGCTGGTCGCGCGCCTGGCACAAGGCGACGCCGCGCCCCCGCTACCGGGTGGTGATCGTAGGCGCCGGCGGCCATGGACTGGCGACCGCCTACTACCTGGCCACCGAATTCGGCATCCATGACGTCGCGGTCATCGAGAAGGGCCCGCTCGGCCTCGGCAATGTCGGGCGCAATACGACCATCATCCGCTCCAACTATTTCCGCCCGGACAATGTGCGCTTCTACGACTACTCGCTGCGCCTGTGGGAAGGGCTCGAGCGGCGGCTGAATTTCAACGCGATGGTCAGCCAGCGCGGCACGCTGAATCTGTTTCACACCGAATCGCAGCGCGACCTGTTCACGCGCCGCGCCAACGGCATGCGGCTCCTGTCCGTGGACGCGCTGGCGCTTGAGCGCGATGCCGTCAAGGCGCTGGTGCCCCTAGTTGACCTGGACAACGGCCGCTATCCGGTGCTCGGTGGCTTTCTGCAGCCGCGGGGCGGAACGGTGCGCCACGACGCGGTGGCCTGGGGCTACGCGCGCGCGGCCTCCGCGGCCGGCGTGGACATCATCGAGCACTGCGAGGTCAGCAGTATCCGGCGCGCGGGCCAGCGGGTGCGCGGAGTGGACACGCCTTACGGCCTCATCGAAGCCGATACGGTATGCCTTGCAGTCGCCGGGCATTCCTCGCACCTCGCCGCCATGGCCGGATTGCGCCTGCCGATCGAGACGCACGTCCTGCAGGCCTTCGTGAGCGAGCCGGTCAAGCCCGTCCTCGATGTGGTCCTGACCTATGGTGCCGGACACTTCTATGTCAGCCAGTCGGACAAGGGTGGGCTCGTCTTCGGCGGAGGCATCGATGGCTACAACAGCTACGGCCAGCGCGGCACCCTGCCGATGGCCGAGGACGTGGCGGCCGCCGGCCTGACCCTGATGCCCGGTCTCGCCCGGCTCCGGGTCCTGCGGCAATGGGGCGGCGTCATGGACATGAGCATGGACGGCTCGCCGATCATCTCGCGCACGCCGCTTGACGGATTGGTGATCAACTGCGGCTGGTGCTACGGCGGCTTCAAGGCGATCCCCGCCGGCGGGATGGCCACGGCCCATCTGATTGCACGCGGCGAGCCGCATCCGCTGGCTGCCCACCTGGATCTTGATCGATTCGCGACGGGGCGAACCCTCGATGAACGCGGGCTCGGCCCCTTCCCCTACGCGCACTGACTGGCAATCCCGTGCTGCGAATCCCCTGTCCCTGGTGCGGCGTACGCGACGAGACCGAGTTTCGCTACCGTGGCGATGCCGCCGTGCCGCGCCCCGAGGCGGAGGCGGGACTGGCGGAGTACAGCGCCTGCACCTATAAACGAACAAACCAGCGGGGCTGGCATGTGGAGTGGTGGTTGCACGTCGGTGGCTGCCGCAAGCTCCTGAAGCTCGTTCGCCACACCGTCACGCACGAGATCCACGCCGTCGGCCATCCGCAGGATCGACTGGCTGCGCCACCGGAAGCTGCGCCGCCGGGGGCCGCTCCCCCATGAGCGGTCCGCGCCGCATTGCCGCCGGAGTGTGGACGCACCCGGACGAGCCAGTGGCATTCAGATTCGACGGGCGAGCACTCCAGGGCCGGCGCGGGGACACGCTGGCGTCCGCCCTGCTCGCGGCGATCTTCGCGCTGGGGACCGGGGGCTATGTCCTGCTCGAGGGCTGGCCTTGGTTCGACGCTTTCTACATGACGGCGATCACGCTGTCCACCGTGGGCTACGGCGAGGTCCACCCCCTCTCCAACTCGGGCAGGGCGTTCACCGTCGTGCTCGTGTTTCTCG
>JANXYA010000227.1 GCA_025350345.1 Gammaproteobacteria bacterium | reverse complement strand
AGAGCGCAGCGGCGAGCGATCCGGAACTGCTGGATCTGTTCGCCGAGGAGGCGCAGGAAGAGACCACCAAGATTCGCGCGCAATATCCCGTGTGGGACCAGAACCCGATGCAGAGCGAGGCCCTGATCGCCGTGCGCCGCTCCTTTCATATGCTCAAGGGGAGCGGCCGCATGGTGGGCGTCCGCGATCTCAGCGAATTTGCCTGGGCCATGGAGAATCTGGTCAACCGGCTGATCGAAGGCACGCTGGCGCGATCACCGGAGATTCTGGAAACGCTCCGTGCCGCCGTTGCGCTCTTGCCGCAGCTGGTGGCGGAACTGAAGGCGGCGCCTGAACGGTGCACGGACACGACGCAGCTGGTGGCGCGCGCCCACGCGCTCGCGGCGGGCCGGGATGCCTCAGCGCTGCCCAGCGAGCCCTCCGCAGTCGCAGCGATCGCCGCGGCTGCGGCGGACGACACGGTGCCTCCCACCGCCGCCGAGGGCTGGGCGGCCACCGAGCGCTTGACGCCGGAGCAGGCCGCCGCGATCGCGGCGGCGGCGATTCCGGCGCCGGGCCGCGCCGGTGCTGCCGTCGAGGCGGCAGCTGCAGGGCTGGCTCCAGGCGGTGATGGTGTGCTGCGCGACATCTACGCGCGCGAGACTTCAAGTCACGTCGCCGCCGTACGGCAATGGCTGAAGCGCGAGCAGCCACACGCCTCGCCGCATGTACTGCCGGAAGAGGTCTACCGCGCCTGCCACACGCTGTCCGGCAGCTCCAAGATGGCCGAGGCGCGCCACGGCGTCCGGCTTGCCGAGCCCCTGGATCACTGGTTGCGCAAGTCCTTCGACAACGGTGTCGGGCTCGATGATTCCGACCTGCTGCTGCTCGGCGATTGCATGGGTGCGATGGAGGCCGTGGCGGGGCAGCTCGACGAGAACACCGGTTATTTCGTCGTGCATGATGTGCTGCGCGCACGCATCGCGCGCGCGGAGTTGGAGTTGGACCGGCGCATCGCCGAGGCGGCCGAGCAGGACGAACGCACCGGCATCCATTCCATCTCCGCCCTCCATGACCACATGTCATCGCAGGGCGGAACGGTGGCGGCGGCGAGCGCCGCGGGCGCCCCGCAGCCGCCCCCGGCCGTCGACTTCGATCCGGAAGTAGCCGCCATTTTCTGTGAAGAAGCGAGCGAGCTGCTCGAGGCCTCCCAACTGGCCCTGCAGGCCTGGAACGCCGCGCCCACCGTCAGTGAGTACCCGGCGGCGCTCAAGCGTGCCTTGCACACCTTCAAGGGCGGCGCACGCATGGCCGGCGTCACGGCCCTGGGCGATCTGTCGCATGAACTCGAGAGCCTGATCATGAAGATCGGGCTCGGCACCGCCGCGGGCGATGAGCGCGCGCGCGCCGTGGCCCAGGAAGCCATCGATGAGCTGGCGCGGATGCGCGAGCAGGTCGCCAGCGGCCGCGCCGCCACGCCGGCCACCGCCCTGATCTCGCGCCTGCAGGCCGCGGCGCGCGGCGAAGCGCCGGCGCCCGTACCAGCGCTCCTGCCGACGCTAGGGCCGCCCGCGACCATGGCCGCGCCCGCGGCCATATCCGCCCCGGCGCCCCTGTTCCCGCCGCCCGCGGCTCCGACTGTCGCGGCTGCGCAAGCCCTCGCGCCCGAACCGCTGGCTGCGCCGCCGCCGGTCCCGCCGGGCCGGGAACCGGTCGCCGGCGCCGAGCGCGGCGAGATGGCGAGGGTCAGTGCCGACCTGCTCGACCAGCTGCTCAATCATGCCGGTGAGGTGAGCATCGCGCGCTCGCGACTCGAGCAGCAGCTCGGCTCGGTGGAATTCAACCTGGCGGAACTCTCGCGCACGGTCACGCGCCTCAAGGAACAGTTGCGCAAGCTCGAGATCGAGACCGAAGCGCAGGTCCTGCACCGTCACGACCAGGAGCCGGGTCATCGCCAGGACTTCGACCCCCTGGAACTGGACCGTTATTCCTCGATCCAGCAGTACTCGCGCGCGCTGGCCGAGTCGGCGAACGACGTCGCGAGCCTCCAGCAGCTCATCGAGAGCCTGGTCGCCGAGGCGCAGAACCAGCTGCAGCAGCAGTCGCGCACCGTCACGGAGCTGCAGAACGGGCTGATGCGCACGCGCATGGTGTCCTTCCAGCGCCACGTCCAGCGCCTGGCGCGCATCGTACGTCAGGCAGCCGCGGATACCTCCAGGCAGGCGGAGCTCGTGGTCGAGGGCGCCGCCGGCGAACTCGATCGCCAGGTGCTCGAGCGCATGCTGCCGCCCTTCGAGCATCTGCTGCGCAACGCCGTCGTGCACGGCATCGAATCCCCCGCCGAGCGGCGCGAGCGCGGCAAGCCGGAGAGCGGGCACATCCAGCTGCGCCTGCAGCGCGAGGGCGCCGAGGTCATCGTCGAGGTGAGCGATGATGGCGCGGGCATGGACTTGGCGGCGATCCGCAGCAAGGGCCTGGCGCTGGGGCTGATCCGCCCCGACCAGATGCTTTCGGACGATGACGTGATGCAGCTGGTGCTCGAGCCGGGCTTTTCCACGGCCGGCGCGCTCACGCAGCAGGCCGGTCGCGGCGTCGGCATGGACGTGGTGGCGACCGAGATCCGCAAGCTCGGCGGCGCGCTGCACATGGAGAGCGCACCCGGCAAGGGCACGCATTTCACGATTCGCCTGCCGCTGACGCTGGCGGTGAGCCACGCGCTGGTGGTGCGCACGGGCGATGAGTACTACGCGCTGCCGCTGCCGACCATCGAGGGCGTGGTGCGGCTGCCGCGCGATGAAGTGGCCGCGCACCTGCGCAGCGAGAGCGCCACCTTCAGCTACGGCGAGCACCGCTATCGCCTGCAGCCCCTCGCCCTGTACGTAGGCATGGAAGCCTCGCCGCTCCCCGAGACCGACGCGGCGATCCCGGTGGTGCTGGTGCGCGCCGGTGAGCATTCCACGGGCCTGGTTGCGGACGAGCTGATTGGCAGCCGCGAGATCGTCGTCAAGCCGGTGGGGCCGCAGATCGCCTCGATTCGCGGCATTTCCGGTGCGACCATTCTCAGCGACGGGCGCGTCGTCATCATCCTCGACATCGCGGCGCTGGTGCGCGGTGAATGGCGCGCGCGCGCCATGCCGCTCCGTGAACGGGGCGACCGGCGCATCTTCGCGCTGGTGGTGGACGATTCCATCACCGTGCGCCGTGTCACGCAGCGGCTCCTGGAGCGCAACGGGATGCGGGTCATGACCGCGCGCGATGGCATGGACGCGGTGGCGCTGCTCGCTGAAAACGTGCCCGACATCATCCTGCTCGACATCGAGATGCCGCGCATGGATGGCTACGAGGTCGCGGCGCAGGTGCGCGCCGATCCGCGCCTGCGCGACGTGCCGATCATCATGATCACCTCGCGCGTGGGCGAGAAGCACCGCGCGCGCGCGATCGAACTGGGCGTCGATGACTATCTGGGCAAGCCGTACCAGGAAAGCCAGCTCATCGATGCCATCGCACCCCTGGTGGCGCGCCGCCGCGCCGCGGTGGCGGCCACCGGCTCTGGGCGATGAGTGAGGCGAGCGGGGAGATCTACAGCCTGCTGGTGCCGCTGGCCGGCGCACGATTGCTGGTACCGCGCTCCTGCGTAGCCGAGATCATGGGGTTCCAGCCGCCCTCGGCCATGATCGGCGCGCCGCCGTGGTATCTGGGCGTGGTGAGCTGGAACGGCCGGCAGGCGCCGCTGGTTTCCTTCGAGGGCCTGTGCGGCCAGCCAGCGCCTGCGGTCAGCGGCCGATCGCGACTGGTGCTGCTGCACGCGCTCGGCGAGCGGCTCGATGCCGGCGTGTACGCCATCGTCTCGCAGGGATTTCCCCAGCTGCTGCGCGTCAACGCCGATGTCATCAGGCCCGATCCGGGCTACGTGGTGCCCGCCGGTGATCCGGTGCTGTGCCGCGTACGCATGCTCAACGAGACGCCGTTGATCCCGGATCTCGAACGCATCGAAGCGATGATCGCGGACGAGACCACGATCGCACCTGCGTAAGCAGCGCGTCCCCCCAAGGCCCCTCAGCGCGTACCCAGATCGCCGGCGAGCGCCTGCAGGGCCGCCAGCGCCGCGAGCGGCGCCGTTTCCGTGCGCAGGATGCGCGGGCCCAGGGTGCAGGCCTTGAATCCGGCGTGCCGTGCGAGCTCCTGTTCGCGCTCGCTCAGGCCCCCCTCGGGCCCCACCAGCAGGGATGCACTGCGCAGCTTCGGGCTGGCCAGCCCGGCGAGCGCCTCGCCCGCCTCGGGCACCAGCATCAGGCGCAGGTCCTCGGCCGCCGCGCCCAGCGTCGTGCAGGCCGCCTCGAGCTCGAGAATATCGTGCACGCGCGGCGGGCGATTGCGTCCGCACTGCTCGCAGGCGCTGATCGCGACGGCCTGCCAGCGTTCACGCCGGCGCGCACGGGCCGGCTCGGCCAGGCGGACCACCGTGAACTCACAGGACAGGGGCATGATCGCCGCGACGCCGAGCTCCGTGGCCTTCTGCACGATCAGGTCCATGCGCTCGCCACGCGCGATGCCCTGCAGGAGCGTGAGTCGCAGGGGCGATTCGCGTTCCACGGCCTCGTGGGCGCCGATCCGCACCGTAGCGCGTGCCTGTCCGCCGGCGAGCAGCTCGGCGGCATATTCGCCGCCGTGGCCGTTGAAGAGGGTGAGCGTTGCGCCAGGCCGCAGGCGCAGCGCGCGCAGCAGGTGCGCGGACTGCGCTGCCGGCAGCGCCAGTTCCTGGCCGTGCTCGAGCGCGTGGTCGATGAACACCCGGGTCGTGCGCATGGCGAAAGGTGGCTTTGCGGCGAGGATCGCGGCCCTATCAGGGTGCGCAGCTGCGCTCGACGCATTCCGCGGCGACGTCGATCATCAGGTCGATCTCCTCTGGCGAAATGACGTAGGGAGGCATGCAGTAGATCACGCCGCCGAGCGGGCGCAGCAGCACGCCGCGCGACAGCGCGTGCTGGTAGGCGCGCAGTGCGCGGCGCTCCTGCCAGGGAAAGGGCTCGCGGGTCTGGCGGTCGCGCACGGTCTCGATGGCGAGAATCATGCCGCACTGGCGCACTTCCGCCACGTGGGGGTGGCTGCTAAGTGGCGCGGCACGCGCGGCCATGCGCGCGGCCAGCATGCCGTTGCGCTCGAGCACGGGCTCGGTGGCGAAGATCTCCAGCGTGGCCAGCGCGGCGGCGCAGGCCAGGGGGTTGCCGGTGTAGCTGTGCGAATGCAGGAAGGCGCGCTGGGCAGCGTACTCCGCGTAAAAGGCGGCGTAGACTTCCTCGCCGGTGAGCACGGCCGAGAGCGGCAGGTAGCCGCCCGTGAGCCCCTTGGACAGGCACAGGAAATCGGGCGCGATGCCGGCCTGCTCGCAGGCGAAGAAGCTGCCGGTGCGGCCAAAGCCCACGGCGATCTCATCGGCGATCAGGTGCACCTGGTGACGGTCACAGGCCGCGCGCAGCAGCTGCAGGTACACGGGGTGGTACATGCGCATGCCGCCGGCGCATTGCACCAGCGGCTCGACGATCACCGCCGCGAGTTCGCCGGCGTGGCGTTCGAGCGTCGCCTCCATGACGGCCATGCTGCCTCGCGAGTGCTCCTCCCAGCTGACGCCCGCCTCGCGCCCATAGCAATCAGGCGATGGCACGGTGATCACGGGCAGGAGCAGTGGCTGGTAGACCTCGCGATACAAGGGCACGTCCCCGACGCTCAGCGCACCGAGCGTCTCGCCGTGATAAGCGTTGCTCAGCGTGAGGAAGCGGCGCTTGCCGCCCTGGCCGCAATTGCGCCAGTAGTGGAAGCTCATCTTCAGCGCCACCTCGACGGCAGCCGAGCCGTTGTCGGCGTAGAAACAGCGGGTCAGGGCAGGGCCCGCGAGGGCCGTGAGCTGCTCGGCCAGAACGATCGCCGGCTCGTGCGTGAAGCCGGCCAGCATCACGTGCTCGAGCCGGGCGGCCTGCACGGCCACCGCGCCGCTGATCCGTTCGTTGGCGTGGCCGAACAGGTTGGTCCACCAGGAACTGATCGCGTCGAGGTAGCGGCGGCCATCGTAGTCCTCGAGCCACACGCCCGCGCCGCGCCGCACCGGAATCGGGGGCAGCGCCTCGTGATCCTTCATCTGCGTGCACGGATGCCACACGTGGCGCAGATCGCGCGCCGCAAGTGTGGCATTGTGCTGTTCGCTGGGGTTCACACGGGCATTTTGGCATCATGGGCGGTATCGTGCAGTACGGTTCTCGCATTGACCCGCTCACCGGCCTGTTGTGCCAGGCGCGCCAGGTGCTCTCGGCGCACTGCGATCCGCGGCCACCGGGGGTGGCGCCCGAACTGATCGTCGTCCACGGCATCAGCCTGCCCCCCGGTGAATTTGGCGGGCCCTGGATCGAGCGGATGTTCACCGGCACCCTCGAGGCGAGCGCGCATCCGTACTTTCAGAGCGTGGCGGACCTCAAGGTCTCGGCGCACCTGCTGGTGCGGCGCGACGGCGAGCCGGTGCAGTTCGTGCCCTTCGGGTTGCGCGCCTGGCACGCGGGCGCCTCGAGCTGGCAGGGGCGCAGCGCCTGCAACGATTTTTCCATCGGCATCGAGCTCGAGGGTGCGGACGAGGTGGCCTACGAGGATTCGCAATACGAGGCGCTGGCCCGGCTCATCGCGGCCCTGTGCGCGGCCTATCCCACCCTGTCGGGCGCGCGCGTGGTGGGCCACAGCGAGATCGCGCCGGGCCGCAAGAGCGATCCGGGACCGGCCTTCGACTGGGCCCGCCTGCGCCAGCTCCTCGGCTGAAGCGTTGCGCGCGCCGATAACCTAGGGCGGCGCGCCGCGTTCGCGCCGCCACATCACTTCGCTCCCGTTCGCCTGCCGCGCCAGCACCCTTGCCAGCACGAACAGCAGATCGGAGAGCCGGTTCAGATAGCGCAGTGAATGCGGGCCGAGCGATTCGGAGCGCGCCAGCGCCCAGCAGCGCCGCTCGGCGCGCCGGCAGATCGAGCGCGCCAGGTGGCAGTTGGCCGCCGCCACGCCGCCGCCGGGCAGCACGAACTCGCGCAGTGCGGGCAGGCCGGCATTCCAGCTCTCGACCAGCGCCTCCAGGGCCTCGACCTGCGGTTCGCGGATCATCACGCTCCCCGGTATCGCCAGTTCGCCACCCAGGTCGAACAGGTCGTGCTGGATGTTCAGCAGCTGCGTCGCCATGGCCGATGGAAGCCCCGCACTCGCCAGCAGCACGCCGATGGCGCTGTTGAGTTCATCGACCGACCCGCAGGCCTCGATACGCGCGCTGTCCTTGGGCACGCGCGTGCCGTCCGCGAGTCCGGTGGTGCCGTCATCGCCCGTGCGCGTCACGATTTTCGAGAGCCGGTTGCCCATGCGTGGAAACTACCTCATGCGGTAGCGCATGGCGAGTGTCAGCGCACGAGCGGGAGTGTTGTAGCCGCTGGCCAGTTCGTAGCGCCGGTCGAGGGCGTTGTCGAGCCGCAGCTGTGCCGACCAGCCGGGCGCCAGCTCGTAGCGGCCGCCAAGGCTCAGGAGCGTGTATCCGCCCATGTCGACGGGGCCAAAGTCGATGCGCGGCCCGGCCACCTGCAGCTCGGCGTCGCCGCTGAACCGCCCGGTCTCGTACAGGACACTGGCCAGGACGTTGCGGCGCGCGCGGCGCAGCAGGGCCTCCCCGGTCGTCAGATCGCGCGGGTCCTGGATGGAGTAGCTGCCGCGCAGCTGCCAGGGGCCACGCTGCCAGCGGTACTCCGCCTCCGCGCCGCGAATGCGTGCCTGCTCCACGTTCTGTGCCTGGTAGATGAAATTCACCGGATCGATCAGCACGTACTGGATGAGGCCATCGATGCGGTTCTCAAATGCGTTCAGGCGCAGTTCCTGACCCGGGCCAGTCGCCCAGCGCAGACCCAGCTGCCCCTGGCGCGAGCGCTCGGGCTGCAGCCCGGGATTGCCGCCAAACCCAAAGCGATCGGTACTGTCGGGCGCATGAAAGGCGGTGCCGAAGGCAGCGGTGGCGTGCAGGCCCGGTCGCAGGGTGCGCGCGTACTCGAGATTCCAGGTGTCACGCGATCCAAAGGTCTCGTGGTGTGTGTAGCCGAGCGCCAGCAGCAGATCATTGGCGCCACTGTGCAGCTGGTCCTGCACGTAGGCGAGGAGGTTGTGCGTGTGCACGTCGAAGGGCAGGCCGAAGGAGAGACTCTGGGCGTGTTCGTTCGAGGTGACTGCGCCGACGGTCAGCTCATGTGCGTCGAGGACACGCCAGCCATACTGCGCGTCGAGCGCGTCGCGGACCGTACGGTCGAAATCGGGCGCGGTGCGCTGAATCACATCGGCGGTGACCCGGCTTAAGGTGACACGCGCAGTGCGGCCCGCCGCGCCGCTCCAGTCAGCGCCCAGCGCATAACTCGCGTCGAGAAAATTCTCCGAGGCCGCAGTGCCGAAGTCCGAATAGGCGGACTTGCCTTCCGTCCGCCACAGCTGCGCGCGCAGGCCGAGTTCGTCGCTGGCGGCGAATCGCAGCTGCGCATTGGCGCTGGTGTTGTTGTAGTCGCCCGGATCGCTCGCGGTGCGGAGCGGGGGGAAGCCATCGGAGCGCTGGTAGGCGAGGCTCCCGCCCGCGGTGAGTCGGTCGCTCAGGTGCCCGCCCGCGTCCGCCGCCAGCACCTCGGTGCCATAACTGCCCACGGCGCCATACACCGAGCCACCGGAGACCGCACCCGCGCGCGTGATGATGTTGACGACGCCACCGATAGCGTCCGTTCCGTAGAGGCTGGAGCGCGCACCCTTGATGATCTCGATCCGTTCGATCGATTCAGGCTCGATGTTCTGGAGCGCGGCGCCGCCCAGGGTTCCCGGGTTGATGCGCACGCCGTCGAGCAGCACCGTGGTGTGATCACTGTCGGTGCCGCTCAGGAATATCGAGGCCGGTTGCCCGGGGCCGCCGGTGCGCGCGATTTCGACGCCGCTGTGTCCGGCGAGCAGCCCCGCCACGTCTCCGGCGAGCGCCCGCTCGATCTCCGCGCGCGTGATCACGATCACCGGTACTGCTAGCTCATCGACGTCCGTGCTGGTCCGCGTCGCCGTCACCACGACCTCGCTGCTCAAGTCACCGTCCGCCACCGTCGCCTGTTCATCCGCCGCCTGGACGCGCGCGACCGCCATCACCAGCGCGAGCGCGCCGGCCCAGACCGTCAATGCTGATTTCAAGCAGAACTCCTCTACGCCCGCCCGCGTGAGTGGAAAGCCGAATAACCCTGCGGCGCGGCGGCATGGAGGATGGCTGGATGACAGCCAGCCCGACGCCCACCGCGTCACTGGGACTGAAGGTGTCAAGCCGGTCTCCGGGCTCGCGAGTGATCGTGGGTACGACCTGCGGCATCGCCTTCCCATGCCCACACCCCCTTTCGGATGTGGCGCGCAGTGGCCAAGATTGATGCCGTAAAACTCGCTTACCGTTGCGGGGGCAGCGCCGGAATGGCACGCAGGCTATGCGCCTGGCATGCGTCACCGGCTTCCCGAGCACCTGACAACGGGAGGCACTCTAGGCAAGCGCTTTGTAGCTGTCAACGCTTGTCGGTGCACAGAGCCGCGATACTATTGCGCCATGCCTTCCAGGGAACTGAGTGCAGCCCTCGAGG
>JANXYA010000216.1 GCA_025350345.1 Gammaproteobacteria bacterium | reverse complement strand
GTCAACGGATCAGCGGCGGAACTGGCGGATCTGCCCAACGTCCGGGCCGTGCGCTGGTCGCGGCCCGGCTCGGCGCTACACGCGGCCTGAATGGGCTACGGCGCTGTAACCTTTGCACCGGGCGCGACGATATACAGTCAGTAGCGGTGCGCTCCCCTGCCCCGCCGCCACAGAGTGAAGCCCATGCCCCGACTCAACCTGCCACGCATTCGGCCCTCGGAGATCACCGCCGAGCGCTACTTCCACATGCGCCGCGACCTGCTCACCACGGCCCTCGGACTGGCCACCGTGGCCGCGATTCCCGGCGCGAAGGCGGCGGTGCCTGCCGCCCCGGGCGCGCCGCTGACGTACACGCGCAATGCCAAGTATTCCGTGACCGACAAGGCCAACAGCTTCGAGGAGATCAGCGGCTACAACAACTACTATGAGTTTGGCACCGACAAGTCCGATCCGGCGGCGCGCGCCGGATCCCTGCGTACGCGACCGTGGATGGTGACGATCGCGGGTGAGGCGGCGAAGACCGGCACGTTCACGATCGAGGATATTCTCGCTCCGCATCCGCTGGAGGAGCGCATCTACCGGCACCGTTGCGTCGAGGCCTGGTCGATGGTCATTCCCTGGGTCGGATTTCCGCTCGCCGACCTGCTGCGCCGCTTCCAGCCCACGTCACGCGCCAAGTACGTGCAGTTCACGACACTGCTCGACGCCAGGCAGATGCCGGGCCAGCGCAGCGGGGTGCTCGATTGGCCCTACGTCGAGGGACTGCGCATCGATGAGGCCATGAACCCGCTGGCATTCGTCGTGGTGGGCGTCTACGGCCGCGTGCTGCCCAACCAGAACGGCGCGCCGCTGCGCGTCCACCTGCCGTGGAAATACGGCTTCAAGAGCGCCAAGTCGATCGTGCAGATCCGCTTCACCGAACGCCAGCCTGCCAACACCTGGGCGATTTCTGCGCCCAACGAGTACGGCTTCTATGCGAATGTGAACCCCCAGGTGGATCATCCGCGCTGGAGCCAGGCGACCGAGCGGCACATTGGGGGCGGCTTCTTCGCCGCGCGCCAGCCGACGCTGATGTTCAACGGCTATGCCGACCAGGTCGCGAGCCTTTACCAGGGCCTCGATCTGCGCCGGAACTTCTAGCCACGTGGCCAGCAGCATCGAGCGGCGTTACCGCTACGCCTACAAGCCTCTGCTGTTCCTCGCCTGCCTGGTGCCGCTGGCCTGGGTAGTCGGTGGCGTGCTGGGACTGCCGGTACCCACCCTGGGCGCGGACCCGGTGCGAAAGGTGCTGGGGATTTTTGGCCATTCGGCGCTCAACCTGCTGCTGATCACACTCAGCGTCAGCCCGCTCCGGCAAATCACGGGCAACGCGCATCTGCTGCGGCTCCGCCGCATGCTCGGGGTGTTTGCCTTCAGCTACGCGCTGCTGCACTTCCTGACCTACATCGGCCCTTTCCAGGGGTTCAGCTGGAGCGCCATCGTCAAGGATCTGGTCAAGCGGCCCTACATCACCGTCGGCTTTTCCGCCCTGCTGCTGTTGACGCCGCTGGCGATCACTTCGACCAACGCGATGATGCGCCGGCTCAAGCGCCGCTGGCAGAGCCTCCACCGCCTGATCTACCTGATCGCAATCCTGGGCGTGTGGCATTACTGGTGGCAGGTCAAGAAGGACATCCGCGAACCGCTCCTCTACGCAGCGATCCTCGCCGCGCTCCTGGGCTGGCGCCTGTGGCGCCGCCAGCGCCAGGCTACATCGAGGTCCGCGCTTCCCACAGCTCCGGAAACAGCCTGAGGCGCAGCGCCTTGGCCAGGTAGGCCACCCCGGCCGTGCCGCCCGTGCCCGGCTTGTAGCCGATGATGCGCTCGACGGTCTTCATGTGCTGAAAGCGCCAGAGCTGGAAGCGATGATCCAGATCGACGAGGCGCTCGGCCAGCTCGTACAGGTCCCAGTCCTTCTGCGCGTTGTGGTACACGCCCAGCCACACTCCCGTGACGGGCTTGCTGGCCTCGTAGGGGAGCGAGAAATCGCGCAGCAAGGCCCCCTGCGGCACCCCGTACCCCCGGCGCGAGAGCAGGCGCAGCACTTCGTCGTACAGGCTTGGCGCGGCCAGCACCCGCGCCAGTTCTGCGTAGGCCTGCGGTTCCTGCCGATGCACCTCGATCAGCGCCGCGTTCTTGTTGCCGAGCAGGAACTCGAGCAGCCGGTATTGCTGCGACTGGAAGCCCGATGAGCGCCCGAGCGCATTGCGGAATGCCGAGTAATCAAAGGGCGTCATCGTCGCCAGCACTTCCCAGACGGCGAGCAGCTGCGCCTGCACGCTGCCGATGCGGCCGAGCATCTTGAAGGAAGGAGCCAGATCGTCGCGCCTGACGCATTCCATGACGCTGAGCAGCTCATGTCGCAGCAGGCGCAGCCACAGCTCGGACACCTGGTGCACGATGATGAACAGCATCTCGCTGTGTTCCGCCGTCAGCGGCCGCTGCGCGGCCAGCAGCAGGTCCAGGCGCAGGTATTCACCGTAGGACTGGGAATCGCCCAGGTTCCAGTGCACCGGCTCATCGCTCAGATCGACACTGGTGGCGTGCTCAGCAGGGGGTGCTTTCGGATCCACGCCCTACTCCTGCACCGGGCGCGCGCCGCGCTCACGCAGCGCCAGCAGCAACCAGCCGGGCACCTCTTTCCAGCCGCGCGTCAGTTCACGATCGAAATCGCACCAGCGCGGCTCGTACTGCCCGACCAGCTCCCAGAAGCGCGACCCGTGATTCATGTGTTTGAGATGGGCAAGCTCGTGCACCATCAGGTACTGCACCACCTCCGGTCGCTGAAACAGCAGGCACAGGTTCAGGCTGATGGTGCCGCGCGTCGAGCAGCTCCCCCAGCGCGTGCGCTGGCTGCGAATCTGCAGTCCACGGTAGGCGCAGCCCAGGCCGGAGGCCAGGGATGCCAGACGCGGCGCGAAGGCAGAGCGGGCGCGAGCGCTCAGCCAGGCAAGCAGGGCCGTTCGCAAGACGCTGCCATCGGCGCCCGTGTCCAGCTCCAGCATGCCCCCTGTACTCATCGGCGCCATCTCACGCAGCAGCCGGCGTGCCGGCATGCCGGACCCGAGGGCATGGCAGGACCAGCTCTCGCCGATCGCCTGCAGTTCCAGCCTGTCGGGCGGAAAATCAGTGGCGAGCAGCGAGACGCGGCGGCGCTGCCGCCCGATCCAGTCCAGGTGGCGCGCCACGAACAGCTGCACCTCACGCGGCCGCGCCCGTTCCGGCACGACGACTTCCACCGCACCATCGTGGAAGACGCGCACGGCCAGGCGTCGTGCGCGCGAGCTGCGGCGAACGTGCCATTGCGCCTCCGCGGTGCGAGCGCTCCAGAGCGGCAACTGCTGCCCGGCTGCGATATTCATGCGTGGCCATCATATCAGGGGGACCTGCCGGGCAGACGTCAAGTAGACTGGCGCATCCATGGAACTCGTCGATATCGGCATCAACCTGGCGCACGACAGCTACGCCGGCGACCGCACCGAGGTGATCGCGCGCGCGACGGCGGCCGGAGTCGCGCAGCTGATCGTTACCGGGGCGACGCTGGCCTCCAGCGCCGCCGCGCTCGAACTGGCCCGCGCGCATCCCGGGCAGCTGTTTGCCACTGCGGGCGTCCATCCGCATCAGGCCGGTGAGCTCACGGCAGCGGAAATGCCCCGCCTGCGTTCGCTGCTCAGCGAACCCGGTGCCGTCGCGGCCGGTGAATGCGGTCTGGATTACTTCCGCAACTATTCACCGCAGCCGATCCAGCGCCGCGCCTTTGCCGAGCAGCTGGCACTGGCCGTGGAGCTGGGCAAGCCTGTGTTCCTGCACCAGCGCGATGCCCACCACGACTTCACCGCGGCGTTGCGCGAGCACGGCGGCGCGCTGCGCGGCGTCGCGCACTGTTTTACCGGCGGGGAGGCGGAATTGCAGGCCTACCTGGAGCTGGGCCTGCACATCGGCATTACCGGATGGATCTGCGATGAGCGGCGCGGCCAGCATCTGCAGGCCCTGGTGCGCCGCATTCCCGCCGGGCGATTGCTGCTGGAAACCGATGGCCCCTACCTGCTGCCGCGCGACCTGCGCCCACGCCCGGCTTCACGACGCAACGAACCGGCCTTCCTGCACCATATCGCCGACACCGTGGCGCGGCTGCGTGATGAGAGCCTCGATGATTGCGCTGCCCACACCACCGCCGCGGCGCGCGCGCTGTTCGGCCTCGGCGCCGCCCGCCACTCATCTGATACGCTCAGCGCTGGAGGTTCCGTTGGATTGTCTCAACAGGCTTAGGCGGCATCGTCTCTCGGCGCTTGCCATCGCAGTGATCGGCGCGATCGGTCTGTGGGTACCCGCGATCGCCACGGACAGCATCGTCGGCGCGAGCGCTACAGCATCTGCGGACAAACTGACCGAATCGGCGCTGGTGCTGCCGCGCTACGGCACGATCGCCATCTACCGGCCGAGTGGTCCCATTCGCTCGCTCGTCATCTTCCTGTCGGGAGATGGCGGCTGGCACCTCGGCGTCGTGGACATGGCGCGGCGCTTCGCGACGGCCGGCGCCCTGGTGGCGGGCGTCGATGTCCGCAAGTACCTGGGGCTCATAGGGCCCAAGGACCCCGCAGTCCCTCCCGCCAACTGCACCAGTGTGGCGGGAGACATGGAAGCGCTGAGCCAGCAACTGCAGCGCAACCTGCACCTGCCCGGCTACGTGCATCCGCTGCTGGTCGGATATTCATCGGGCGCGACGATCGTCTACGCCGCGCTGGCGCAGGCTCCGCACGGGACCTTTGCAGGCGCCATCAGCATGGGGTTCTGTCCCGACCAGGATTTCGCGGGCGCGCGCCTCTGCAAGACCAACGGCCTGGACTATCACCTGCCCGAGAAGATCAAGGCCGGCGATCACACCCTGATACTCGATGCCAACCGCTCGATCCGCGAGCCGTGGATCGCGGTACAGGGAGAGCGCGATCAGGTGTGCGATGCGCAGGTCACGCGCAACTTCTCCGCGGCGATGCCGGCCGCGAAGCTGCTGAGCCTGCCGCGTGTCGGCCACGGCTTCTCGGTGACGGCCCACTGGTGGCCGCAGGTCCGACAGGCGTTCCAGGAAACCATCGCGCGTGCGACGCCGCCGGTGCCGGCGGATGCCTCGATCAGCGACCTGCCCGTCTACGAAGTGCCGGCGGGAGAACATCAGGCCGATCGCCTGGCCATCCTGCTGACCGGCGACGGGGGTTGGGCCGGGCTCGACCAGGACCTGTCGAGCGAGCTGGCCGGCAAAGGCATATCGGTGGCTGCCCTGAGCAGCGTCCGCTATTTCTGGCAGGCGCGGACGCCGGAGCAGAGCGCCGCCGACGTGGCCAGGCTCATCGATCATTTCCTGTCCGCCTGGCACGCGCAGCGCGTGCTGCTGATCGGTTACTCCTTTGGCGCCGACGCCCTGCCCTTCATCTGGAATCGCCTGCCACAGCGATTGCAGGAACGCGTCGACAGCCTGAGCCTGCTCGGATTGAGCGCATCGGCGAGCTTCGAGATCAGGGTCGCCGGCTGGCTACCCGGAGCCGGCGGCGGCGAACTCGCAACGCTCCCCGAGTTGCAGCAGATTGCCGGACTGCCACTGCTGTGCGTGTACGGGAGCGGCGAGTCCGATTCCCTCTGCCCGTCCCTCAAGCTGCCGGGTGCGAGCTCCGTCATGATCGGCAGCGGCCACCATTTCGGCGGCGAGGCCGGTGAAATTGCCGACGCGATCCTGCGCGTGGCGGGCAGCGGCCGGCACTGAGGCGCCGGCGGGCCGCTTTAGGGCGCGGACTGGGCCGCTTTTTCCTTGTGCACCGTGCCGCGCAGGCCGCCGGAAATCAGCAGCGTGACATCGAGCAGCACGCGCGCCAGCGCCAGGCGCCCGGGAGCGGCGAGATACCGAGGCCGCCACTGCGGCGCAAACTTGTCCTTGTAGTCCCGCAGGCCGTCGAAGTTGTAGAACTCCTCTCCCAGGCGATAGACGAGCCGCCCGAGTTTGTGCCAGGCCGGCGCCAGCCGATGGGCTTCCAGGCCCGCCAGCGGCGCCATCCCCAGGTTGAACCAGGCGTAGCCCTGCGCCTTGCCCCACAGCATGAGTTCGATGAACAGGAAGTCCATGACGGTGCGGGGCGCCGCATCGGCATGGCGCATGAGATCGACCGACAACTCCACCCGGCCCTGGGATTCCCAGAGATTTGCGAAGGCGAGCGGGCGCCCTTCATGCAGGATAAGTGCTATGGAGAAATGCTGCAGGTAATCGTCGTCGAAGAATCCCAGCGAGAAGCCCTTTTCGGCGACGGCCTTGCTGGCCAGCCATTCATCGGAGATCGCACGCAGTGTTGCCCGAAGCTGCGGATACTCCTCAGGTGGCGCAATGCGAAAACTCAGGCCGTCGCGCTGGGCCCGGCGATGGGACTGGCGCAGTCCGGCGCGTGGCCCGCCTTCGAGGGAAAAGCCCGGCAGCTCCACCCGCGCCTCCTCGCCGAGTTTGCTCAAGCCCAATCCCGCATCGATGTACGCCGGCAGTGTCTCGGGCGAAACTTCGTAGAACGCCGGCCGGCAGCCGTAGCGATCGGCCTCTTCGAGGAACCGCCAGATGAGCTCTTCGTGGTCCGCGGCGGGTCCGATCGGATCGCCCATCGCGACCCAGGTGCGACCCGAGACCGCGTACATGATGAAGCTGCGCTTCTCCTCGTTGAAGAACAGCGTCTTGTCACCCAGGAGCGCAAGATTCGCGGCCCCGTCGTTCGAGGCCCGCACCAGCTCCAGGAGCCGAGCCTCCCCGATCGGCTCATCGGCGGCCTGCAGGAGCCGCGCTGGCCGGAGCAGGCGGAGCAGCGCATAGCCGCCCAGCACGAGCGCGGCGGCGAGTGTCGCGCGCAGCATCCGCGGGGCGTTGCCATCGAAGGCAAACTGCCACCACAGTTCGTTCGCGTATGGAATCCGCCGATAGGCCAGCACGCCGATGTAGGCGCTGGCGCCGATCGCGATGCACACACTCGCGATCCACATCGGTGCAAGCGGCTCGGTCAGCAGTGAAGCGCGGCGGTGGAATTGCCGCCGTGTCGCCACCAGTACGGCCGCCACGCAGGCCAGCACCACGGCCTCCTCCCAATCCAGTCCCTTGAGGAGCGAGGCCACGATGCCGGCGCCGAGCAGCCACAGTGCGATGAGCCGGGCGGCGTCAATGCGCCGGTACAGTCCGCGCGCCAGGATGAGCAGTGCGGCACCCACCGCGCTCCCGGCGAGGTGCGAGAGTTCGAGAACCGGCAGCGGCACAATCTCCTGCAGGGCCGCCAGACGCGCCGTCAGGGCCGGGGTGCTGCCCGAGAGAAGCAGTACCAGGCCGGCGCCAAAACACAGGATTGCGGTCGCCTGGGGCGCGATCAGATTGAGCGAGCGCCCGGCCCAGCTCGCTGCCCGCACTATCCTGTGCCGCTGCGGCCACAGTTCGTGCCCAACGAGCAGTCCAACAGAAACCAGGAAGGGCAGCGCGTAGTACACCAGCCGATAGGCGATGAGCACGCCGAGCAGCTGCGAGGGCGGTACGCCGGGCAGCAGCACCACGAAGACCGCCTCGAACACGCCCAGCCCGCCGGGCACGGCGCTGAGGACGCCGGCAGACATCGCCACCATGTACAGGCCCGCAAAGGCCCAGAAGGTCACGTCGGCGGCCATCGGCAGCAGCACGTAGAGCGTTGCGCTGGCGCACAGCAGGTCCGCCGCCGATACCGCGATCTGCTGCAGCGTCAGGAGCGTGGATGGGGGGGAGACGGTCCAGTCGCGAATCACGACGGGGGCGCGCCGGGCCGCAATCGCCAGCACGTAGGCCACGATCAGGAGCAGCAACACGGTGCCGGCGCCGATCGCGACCAGGCGACTCGAATGCAGCAGGGAAGAGGCCGCGCCCGCGTCCACGATCAGTGAAATGCCAGTGAGTGTCGTGGCCCCGAGCACGAAGGTCAGGGAACCGAAGCCCACGATCTGCGCGATCTGCTGGACGGACAGCCCGGCCGCTGAATACATGCGCAGGCGGATCGCGCCTCCGGACAGCGCCGACACACCGAGGTTGTGGCCCACGGAGTAGGCAATGAACGAGGTGAAGGCGATGCGCGGGTAGGAAAGATCGCCGCCGGCGTAGCGCATGGCCAGCCGCTCGTATTGCGTCAGGAGGAAATAGCTGGCGGCCGCGAACAGCAGCGCGAGCATGAATGAGCGTGCGGAGATCTCGCGGAAGGCCGACAGCACATCCGCGAGATGAAACTCCCCGGCCAGCCGATGCAGCGCGAAAATCGCGAACGCAAAGACCAGGAGCGATGCCGAGGCCGAAAGGTAACGAAGTCTTAACGGCGCCGCTGGCGCTTGGGAGCTCATGGAAGCATGGTCGGTAAGGCGCCTCTGGTCCGCCAATATCAATGAGTTAAGCGCACCAATGCCGATGGTATCCGGCGCGTGGCCGGGGCAGCAAGCGCGCGCCGCGGGCCGTGAACTTACCCCCGTTCATGCGGGTCAACCAAGGACCATCCGGTGCGATCAGCCCGGGTCAACCGAACGGCAATTGGCACGTTCTATGTCCAATGGCCGCCCATGTAGAGTTCAGGAGAAACACGATGAGCAACCGGTATCTGTTTGGTGGTGGAGCACTCGCGCTAGTGGCGAGCTTCGCTCTTGCGAATGCGGTGTGGGCTGCGCAAACCACGGACGGCGCCAGCGCCCCACCCCCGCCGGCATGGCACGCCCATGGTGGCGGTGCGCATGGTGCTGGAATGGAAGGCGGCATGCTGCAGGTACTGCACGAGCTGAACCTGAGCGACGCGCAGAAGCAGCAGATCCGCACCATTACCAGCAATGCCCGGGCGCAGTGGCGCTCGCAGTCCGGAGCGGCCCCCACAGACATCCAGGCCCTGGGCAATCCGGCCGATCCCAATCATGCCGCGGCCGTCCAGGCCGCGCAGGCACGTGCCGCCCAGCGCGTCCAGAACTGGAGCGAAGTGGAGCAGCAGGTCTATGCTGTGCTGAGCCCGGCTCAGCAGGCGCAGTTGCCGCAGCTGCTGGCGGAACTGCAGAGCAAGCGGGCTGCGCAGCGCGATGCGCGCCAGTCAACGGCGGAAGGTACGGCGTCGCCCTGAGCGGCACCGGGCCATGGGGATCGGCATGAAGACTTCTTCATCTTTGTACAGCCGGTTTGCACTGCCGCTCGTCGGCGGCAGCCTGGTGCTGCTGGCCGGCTGCGTCAGCGAACCCATGGCCCTGCCCACACCGCCACCGGCGACCGTGGCACCGCTCCCCGACACCCGCGTTTACGTCTATCCGACCGCCGGCCAGAGTGACGCACAGCTGGATCGCGATCGTTATGAGTGCCACCAGTGGGCGGTGCGCCAGAGCGGCTTTGATCCCAGCGTCCCGCAGGCTGCACCTCACGAGCGGGTTGAAGTGGTCGCGATGCCGCCGCCGGGGTCGGACACGCTCGCCGGTGCCGCAACCGGCGCGATCATCGGTGCCAGCGTCTCGCGGCCGCGCGAAGCGGGCGGCGGAGCGCTGATTGGAGCGGTGGCCGGCGCCCTGCTCGGCGCCGCTTCCGACTCGGCCCGCGCCCAGCAGGCGGCGGACACCCAGCGGCGCATCGACGCCAGGTACGACCAGCAGAACTACGGGCTTGATCAGCTCGCCGGCAATTACCGTCGGGCCTTGAGCGCGTGCCTGCAGGGTCGCGGGTACGCGATCAAGTAAGCGGTCGCCGCTCAATTGCAAAGGAGCCTTCCATGAACGCCCGAAGCCATCGACCCACAGCGATTGCAGTGCTGATGCTGTTGGCGTTGTCCGCCGTCACTGGTATCGCAGCGGCGCGAGATGACCATCGGGGTTACGTCTTCGACAACCGCTACAACCACGGGCATTACTATCCGCAGCGCGGCAGCGCGTTTCACGCGCTGCCCCAGGGTGGTTATCGCATACCCTATCGCGGTGGCGACTATTTCTTTCACGGCGGCGCCTGGTATCGTCCCTGGGGACCGAGCTTCCTCGTGGTAGCGCCCCCCATCGGCATCGGCATCAGCCTGCTGCCACCGTACTACAGCACCGTCTGGTTCGGCGGCGTGCCGTACTACTACGCCGACGACACCTATTACGTCTGGCGGCCAGAGCGACGGGAATACGTCGTGACCGCCGCGCCGCCGGACGCGGCGGCCGCCACTGCGGCGCCGCCGGTCAGCCCCGACATCTACGCCTACCCCAAGAATGGCCAGAGCCCGGAGCAGCAGTCCACCGACCGCTACGAGTGCCACCACTGGGCCAGTAGCCAGAGCGGCTTCGATCCCACGCAACCCCTCGGCGGCGTGTCCGCCGCCGATGCCGATGCCCGCCGCGCCGATTATCAGCGTGCGCAGAGGGCTTGCCTCGAAGGGCGAGGGTATAGTGTCAACTAGAGCACTTATGCACGACCGCCCGATCAGTCCTTGCAACTAGAGCAAAATACACCCGAGGACCACGTCTCGACCTTCCAGGGCAGGCGCCGGCGACTGGCCCTGTGGGTCGCTGTGGGGCTGATCTTGGTGGCCGTGATCGCCTGGATCATTTATCGCGCTCAGCAGGCGCAGGCGGGCGGTCCAGGTGCCCGCCAGGGCGCCAATGCGCCCATGGCCGTTGCGGTCGCGACCGCCACGAGCGGGGATATCGAGGTCAAGGTGCCCGCGCTGGGCACCGTGACGCCGCTGGCGACGGTGACCGTCAAGACGCAGATCAGCGGGCAGCTGCAGCGGATCGCCTTCAAGGAGGGCCAGATCGTGCGCCAGGGCGAATTTCTCGCGCAAGTCGACCCGCGTCCGTATGCCGATGCCCTCGAGCAGGCGCAGGGCAATCTGCGACGCGATCAGGCGCTGCTGGCCAATGCCCGCCTCGACCAGCAGCGCTACCAGGACATCCTGGCCCAGGGTCTGATTCCCGCCCAGCAACTGGACACCCAGAAGGCGCTCGTCCAGCAGTACGAGGGCACGGTGGCGAGCGATGAGGCGCAGGTCAGCGCGGCGAAGCTCAACCTGCAGTACACCCACATCGTGTCGCCGGTTTCCGGCCAGGCGGGCCTGCGGCAGGTGGATCAGGGCAACTACGTGACTCCGGGAGACGCCAACGGCATTGTCGTCGTCACCCAGCTGCAACCGGTCTCGGTCATCTTTCCGATGCCCGAGGACAACCTGCCGGCGATCCGCCAGCGCCTGCACGCCGGTGCCGTGCTTCCCGTCGAGGCCTACGATCGCGCCGACACGACCAAGCTCGCGGACGGCAAGCTGCAAAGCGTCGATAACGAGATCGATCCGACGACCGGCACGATCAAGATGCGGGCCCTGTTTGACAACCAGGACGGGGCGCTGTTTGCCAACCAGTTCGTCAACGTGCGGCTCCTGCAGGACACCCTGAAGGATCAGGTCATCATTCCCGTTGCGGCCGTGCAGCACGGTGCGCCGAATGGCGTCAACAGCACCTTTGTCTACCGGGTCAATCCCGACAACACCGTCTCGGTCCGCCCGGTCACGATCGGCACGGCCGACGGGGAGCGCGTGGCGGTCACCGCGGGGCTCAAGGATGGAGACATCGTGGTGACCGAAGGGGGCGATCGCCTGCGCGACGGCGCGACGGTGATCCTGCCGGGACCCGCGCCGGCCTTGCCTGCGCCTGCCGCCGCCGGCGGGCC
>JANXYA010000197.1 GCA_025350345.1 Gammaproteobacteria bacterium | reverse complement strand
ATCTTTCATGCGCGAACGCACCTACTACGCGCAGCTGTGCCTGCTGCAGCTGGGCTGCGCGGAGCTGGCGGTGTGCGTCGATCCGCTGGCCATCGACACGCTGGAGCCGCTCCGCCCGCTGATGAGCGCCGCGGCGGTATGCAAGATCCTGCATGCGGCACGCCAGGACCTCGAGGTGCTGGCCCCGGTGCTCGGCCCCGTGCACCCCGTCTTCGACACGCAGGTCGCCGCTGCGCTGGTGGGCTTTCCGGCGCAGATCGGCTACGCCGACCTGGTGCGCGAGCTGCTGAAGGTCGAGCTGCACAAGAGCCAGACGCGCACCGACTGGTCGCGGCGGCCCCTGTCGGCCGCGCAGATCGACTACGCCCTCGACGACGTACGCCATCTGCCACCACTCCGTGAGGCACTCGAAGGGCGCCTGGAGCGGCTCGGGCGCCGCTCCTGGTTCAACGAGGAGATGGAGCAGATCGGCACCGAGTCCCTGGTGGCAGACCCGGAGCAGGCCTGGATGCGCATCCGGGCCTTCGCCGAACTGGACCCCGACCGGCAGCGGCTCGCGCGAATGCTGGCGGCGTGGCGCGAGGTGCGCGCCATGAAATCCGACCGGCCGCGCGGCTGGATCCTGCCCGATCCCGCGCTGCGCGACATCGTGCTGCAGGCGCCACGCGACCTGGCCGCGCTGGAGCGCGTGCGCGAGTTGCCCGCGGGCATTCGTGAAAACAGCGGTGCGCAGATACTCGAGCAGATCCGCGCCGCGGAGCTGCCGGTGCAGCTCGCCCCGCTCCCGCAGCGCCGCCGGCCCGACCCGCAGCAGCTCGATACGGTGGCGCGCCTGGGTGATATCACGCGCCGTGTCGCCGCCACGCTGGCAGTAGCCCCCGAAATCCTCGCCACCCGGCGCGATATGGAACGCTTCGCCGCCGGACATCGCGACGGCGCGCTGCTGAGCGGGTGGCGCCGCCAGGCCATCGGCGAAGAACTGCTGCGGGCGCTGTAACGGCGCTCGCTCGCCTCGCTAGGCCGGCGGCAGCACCGCCAGCAGCCTGTCGGTCACCTCTTCCACATCGCCCTGCGCATCGATGGTGCGCAGCAGCCCTTGCGCGCGGTAATGCTCGATGAGCGGACGGGTCTGCTCGTCGTACACGGCCAGCCGGCGCGCCACCGTCTGCTCGTTGTCGTCGGGACGCTGGGTCAGGAGCGGGCCGGCATCGCAGCTGGTGCAATGGGTGATGCCCAGCGTGCTCGCATCGTGCACGTTGTAGATCGTGCCGCAGTTCGGGCAGCTGCGACGGCCCGAGATGCGGCGCGCAATCTCCGCGTAGTCGACCTCGAACAGCACCACGGCATCGAGGGGCTGGCCGATGGCCGCGAGCATCGTCGCGAGCGCCCTCGCCTGCGCCTGGTTGCGCGGAAAGCCGTCCAGCACATAGCCGTCCTGGGCATCGCCCTGCCCGAGACGCTCGCGGATGATGCCGATCACGATCTCGTCCGCCACCAGCTGGCCCGAATCCATGGCCGCCTTGGCGCGCCGCCCGAGCTCGGTGCCGCGCGCGACGGCCGAGCGCAGCAGGTCGCCGGTGGAAATCTGCGGCACGCCGAAGCGCGCAACGAGTCGTTGCGCCTGGGTGCCCTTGCCGGAGCCGGGCGCGCCGAGTAGGACGATACGCATCCGTGCAAGGTACCGAGGCGCCGCCGGGCGGTCAAACGCCCCGCCGCTGCCACTAGGCAGTGACCTTCGGCTATTCTTGGTGGCTCCGCCTTCAGTACCGCCCCGGATGGAGCCCCGCAAGATCATGAGCAAACCGAAAGCGCGCAATGCCGTCTACGCCCAGTCCGGCGGCGTCACCGCCGTCATCAATGCCTCCGCCTGCGGCGTCATCGAGGCCGCGCTCAAGGCGCGCGCTCACATCGCGCGCCTGTACGCCGGGCGCGATGGCATCGTCGGCATCCTCACCGAGGATCTCATCGACGTGGGCGCCGAGTCGCGCGCCACCATCCGGGCGCTGCGCTATACGCCGGCCGGCGCCTTTGGCTCGGCGCGCTTCAAGCTCAAGGGACTGGAGGAGAACCGCGCGGAGTACCAGCGCCTGATCGACGTGTTCCGGGCACACGACATCGGTTACTTCTTCTACAACGGCGGCAACGACTCGATGGACACGGCGCACAAGGTGGCGCAGATCGCCGCGCAGCTGGACTACCCGATCGCCTGCATCGGCATCCCCAAGACCGTGGACAACGACCTGCCGCACACGGATTGCTGCCCCGGCTTCGGTTCGGTGGCCAAGTACATCGCCGTCTCGACCCTCGAGGGCGCCATGGACGTCGCCTCGATGGCCCGCACCTCGACCAAGGTGTTCGTGCTGGAGGTCATGGGCCGCCACGCCGGCTGGATCGCCGCGGCCGGCGGGCTCGCGGGCCGCAAGGCCGGCGATCCGCCGCACATCATCCTGTTCCCCGAGATCCCCTTCGAGCGCGAGGCCTTCCTGGCACGCGTCAAGCAGTGCGTCACCGATCACGGCTACTGCGTGATCGTCGTCTCCGAGGGCGCCCACTATGCCGACGGCAAGTTCCTGGCCGAGGCGGGCACCACGGATGCCTTCGGTCACACGCAGCTCGGCGGCGTCGGCCCGGTGGTGGCCAACATGGTGCGCGAGGCCCACGGCTACAAGTTCCACTGGGCGGTGGCCGACTACCTGCAGCGCGCGGCGCGCCATATCGGCTCGCGCGTGGACGTGGAGCAGGCTTACGCCGTGGGCAAGGCGGCGGTCGCCTACGCCCTCGAGGGCCGCGACGATGTGATGCCGGCGATCAAGCGGCTCTCCTCGCGCCCCTACCGCTGGAAGATCGTGCCGGTGCCGCTCGCCGCGGTGGCCAATGTCGAGAAGACCGTGCCGCGTCATTTCATCACGGCCGATGGCTATGGCATCACGGCGGCCTGCCGCCGCTATCTCGAACCGCTGATCGGCGGCGAGGACTATCCGCCCTACAAGGCCGGCCTGCCCGCCTATGCGCGCCTGCGTGGCAAGGCCGTGCGGCGCCGGCTCAAGACCCCCTACCAGCTGAAGTAGTCCGTCATGGCCCGCCACCGCAACCTGCCCGGCATCGCCGCGCTCGTAGGCGCGGCCGCGCTGTTTTCGCTGATGGATGCCGGCATGAAGCTGCTGTCGCCGTTCTACCCGGCGATGCAGGTCACGGCGCTGCGGAGCCTGGCCTCCCTCCCGCTGGTGTACGTGTACGTCATCTGGCGGAGCAGGCGGGCCGCGCTGCTGCACATTCGCTGGCCGCTGCATCTGATGCGCGGCGTAGTGGCCATCGCCATGCTGTGGCTGTTCGTCGTGGGACTGCGCCAGCTGCCGATGGCCGAGACCTATGCGATCTTCTTCATCGCCCCGCTGCTGATCACGGCGCTGTCGGCCCCGCTCCTGGGCGAGCGTGTCGGCGGTCCGCGCTGGCTGGCGATCGTCGCCGGGTTCATCGGCGTACTGGTGGTCCTGCGCCCGACGGGTGAGGGCATGCTCACCTGGGCGGGCCTGGCCATCCTCGGCTCGGCGCTCTGCTACACCGTCTCCGCGCTCACCATCCGCATCGCCGGGCGGACCGATTCGACCGAGAGCCTGATGTTCTCGTTCATCACCCTGCTCGTCGCTGGTTCCACGCTGCTGGCGCTGCCCGATTGGCAGGTAGTCCGGCCCCAGGACTACTGGCTGATCGCCGGGATCGGCGTCACCGGCTTCTTCGGCCAGCTGGGCGTCACCTATGCCTTCCAGCACGGCGAGGCTTCCGCCGTCGCGCCGTTCGAATACACGGCGCTGGGCTGGGGCGTGCTGCTCGATCGGCTCCTGTGGCACACCTCGCCCGATCGCTACACGCTGCTGGGCGCGTCCATCATCGTCGCCAGCGGCTGGTACCTGGTCAGTCGCGAAAAAGTCCACGCCGAAGCCGAGCACCCCTGAGGCAACGCCAGTGCCGCGCAGTCAGCGCGGCGCACCCTTCACGGCCAGCACGCCAT
>JANXYA010000011.1 GCA_025350345.1 Gammaproteobacteria bacterium | reverse complement strand
CCACTGGAAAGCAGACCCTGGGCCAGATGTCTGAGGTGCTGTTCATGCTGCTGATCCCGCTATTCCTCCTGCGAGTCGGCATGAAAGGGACGTTGCTGGTGGGCATGCTGGCCTGGGCGGTGCGCTATGCCCTGTTTGCGTACGGCAATTCAGGCAATCTGGTGTGGATGTTGCTCCTCGGCATCGCCCTGCACGGCGTGTGTTACGACTTCTTCTTTGTGTCCGGCCAGATTTACACTGACTCCAAGGCCGGTGAGAGGTGTAAGAGCGCCGCGCAGGGGATGATCACGCTCGCGACCTACGGTGTGGGCATGCTGGTGGGCTTCTGGGCGGCAGGACAGATTGCCAGTCACTACGCCGTTCAGGGCGTGCGCGATTGGACGGCGATATGGCTTGCTCCGGCCCTGTTTGCAGTCGTTGTGTTCCTGCTGTTCATGGCCATGTTCCGCAATGACAGAGCGGCCTATGGCGGTGCTGCCCGGAATCAGCCGTGAGGCCTGGAGGGGCAAGGGCGGGGGCAGGGCCGAGGCTCCGGGGAGTAGATCGCGCGAAGACACGGAGTCTTTGAGGAACTCGTATGGAGATCCGGAAGTTTGCTCCGAAGTTCATGCGTCTCAGCCTGCTCACGGCGGCATTGCAGGAGTTGACTCCGCGTGCCCGGCGAGATGCCGATCCCGATCTCGCCATCGAGGAGTGGCTGGCGTTTGCGCGGCAGGTGGGCAGTCCCTACATCCAGCTCTCGGCAGCACTCCATCCGACCCGCAGCGACGTGCCGGCAGGCGCGATGCTCGATCCGGTGGCCAATACGCTCGACCTGCGCGAGCCGTTTACGCCCAAGCGGGCCACACGGGTGCTCGCTGCCATGCGTGACAGCGGGGTCGGGCTGTCCGATCTCGCCTATTTCGACAACATGCTGGTCGCCGATGAGGCGACCCGGCGCAGAAAGCATGAGTTCATGGTGCGCGTGTTCGACGCCGCCGTATTGCTCGGCACTGACGCGGTATGCGGCTTTGTTGGCCGCAATGTGCAGCTCGAGATGGATGCCAATCTCTTGATGTTCGAGCAGACCTTTATCCCGCTCCTGCAGGAGGCCAAGGTGCGCGGCCTGACTTACCGGGTCGAGCAATGCCCCATGCCCGGCTGGAACATCACCGACAAGTGGCACAACAACATTGCCTACGCGCCAGGTCCCTGGATCGCACTGCACCGCATTTGTGAACGGCACGGGGTCGGAGATCAATTTCGCATCCACTATGATCCGTCGCATGCCATCCTGATGGGCCAGGACTCGCGTTCGCTTTTCCAGTTTCTGAAGGACAGCGGCTACAACTTCCTAATCGGCGGCTTTCACGTCAAGGGGCAGGTGATCGACGCGCGCGGCGTCTCCGCCTGGGGGTACGGCGGGCAAACGCTGGAGCGGGGTGATTGGCAGGGTGGCCAGCCCGCCCAAGCGGCCAGCGATCAAGCGCAGGCCTGGAAGAAACAGACGGTCCTGGCCGAACACGAACTGCCGGGCACGGCGCGTCACGATCCGCTCGCCTATCTGCAGAACCGCACCGTCGATTGGCTCGATCATCAATTGGCGGCGCGAGAGCTGCTGAGTATCGATCCCGCGAAGACCTACCTCGTTGTCGAGCACGAATACCCGAAGGCCAGAATCCAGGACAAGGACAAGTTGGCGCCCATACTGGCGGGATCCCTCGCATTCACTCGAGCGATAGACGAGGCGGCGGCGGCGATGTACGCGCTTCAGCATGAGGTGTTGGCGGCGCAGGGCATTGCGGTCCAGGGCGTGGGTCGCGAGGCCTACCGTTCCTGACAGCGGCGGGACATTGAAGCCGTCCCTCTCCTGGCATGTCCGGCATGGCGATTCCTTTTGTGCTGATCGGACTGAGGTGCACCCCATAGGTGGTCGGTGGGTTGGCAGCCCGGGTACACTCCCCGCATTGAGCTGCAGCGTGCGCGGCGAGGTGGCGACAGTGGACCCGCCCGGGTAATGCACCCACGCGTCATGGCGGCGCCGTCGAATCGGCAGGGCGGAGGGAGGAAACTTCGTGTCACCAGAAGCATCGGACCAGATTCCGGCCAGACCCAACGACGGCGGATTCCTATCCAAGCAACGTACGATCGCGCCGGCGAATTTCAATCGCTGGCGATTGCCACCCGCGGCACTCGCGATCCACCTGTGCATTGGCATGGCCTATGGGTTCTCGGTGTTCTGGCTGCCGCTATCGAAGGCGCTCGGCATCAAACAATCCCTGGCCTGCCTGGGCGACATGAGCCTGGTCACGGAGCTGTTCACCACGACCTGTGACTGGCGCATTTCGAGCCTCGGCTGGATGTACACCTTGTTTTTCGTGTTTCTGGGCTCCTCGGCCGCCCTCTGGGGCGGCTGGGTGGAGCACGCCGGGCCGCGCAAGGCCGGCGTCGTCTCGGCACTGTGCTGGTGCGGCGGGCTCGTGATCTCGGCGGCTGGCGTGCACGTGCACCAGTTGTGGATGCTCTGGCTCGGCTCGGGCCTGATCGGCGGCATCGGCCTCGGGCTCGGCTACATCTCGCCCGTCTCGATGCTGATCAAGTGGTTCCCGGACCGGCGCGGCATGGCGACCGGCATGGCAATCATGGGCTTCGGCGGGGGCGCGATGATCGGCTCGCCGCTCGCCGATGATCTCATGCGGCACTTCGCAACGCCCACCAGCGTCGGCGTCGCGCCGGCGTTGCTCGTGCTGGCCGCGATCTACTTCCTATTCATGATCGGCGGCGCGCTCGGCTATCGCGTGCCGCCCGGTGGCTGGCAACCCAGGGGCTGGACCTCTCGTCCGACCGGCGCCGGCACGGCCATGATCACCAGCCGGCACGTGCACGTCAGAAACGTCTGGGGCATTCCGCAGTTCTGGCTGGTGTGGATGGTGTTGTGCATGAACGTGTCGGCCGGCATCGGGGTAATCGGCATGGCCAGCCCGATGCTCCAGGAAGTCTTTGGCGGCCAGCTGATCGGTCAGCACCTGAAGCTGGGCGAGCTCGACCAACCGTCGCTGGTCGCCGTAGCCACAGTGGCGGCGGGTTTCACCGCGCTGCTGAGCCTGTTCAACATTGGCGGCAGAATATTTTGGGCGAGCCTCTCGGACCGGCTCGGGCGAAAGATGACCTACGTCGTGTTCTTCGTGCTCGGCGGCCTCATGTACGCGAGCGTCCCGATCAGCGCCATGGCGGGCAACAAGCTGATGTTCGTGGCTGCGTTTTGCGTCATCCTCAGCATGTACGGCGGCGGCTTTGCCACCGTGCCGGCCTACCTTTCAGACCTGTTCGGGACCCAGATGGTCGGGGCCATCCACGGCCGCCTGCTCACGGCCTGGTCCACGGCAGGCATCCTCGGTCCGGTGGTCGTGAACTACATGCGCGAGTACCAGCTGCGCATTGGCGTTCCGCGCGAGCAGGTCTACAACCAGACGATGTACCTGCTGGTGGGCATGCTGGCGATCGGCCTGGTGTGCAACCTGCTGGTGCGACCGCTCGCCGACAAGTGGTTCATGACCCCGGCCGAACTCGCTGAGGAACAGCGACTCGCGCATGAGCGTGCGGCCGCGACCGAGGTCAAGAGTTCCGGGGCGCCCCCAGGTCGCAGCAGCCCTGTCACGGTCCTGCTCGCCTGGCTAGCGGTCAGCCTGCCATTGGTCTGGGGCGTCTATCGCACGCTGTTGAACGTCACCAAGTTCTTTTCCTGAGGCGCGCGTTGAGAGGCGATGACGCCCGGCAGCAATCGGAACTGTCCCAGGATAGCGACCGGATTCGGGGGACTGATTGGGCGGAATTTAGCCCTGAACCGGTCAACCGTGCGATGGAAACTCCTGCTCGTAAGCGCTCGTGCGTGTACTTTCTGGACCCTGTTTGCCAGCACCCACCCTCTCTGCCAACGTAGCCGAGGGCCATGAGGGAGAAGGTTATGACTGAACGCCTGGTGGGCAGAATGGTGGAGGAAGAAGACGAGACGCCGGAAGTTGAGTCTCCGGGGACCCTGGCTGCCGTGGCGTCGCGCGTCGTTTGCCAGCGGGATCCCATGCTTGGTGTTCGTGTCCGACGGTCCAGTTCCGCAATGAGTTCTGCGCGGGAGATCTGCAAGACCCTTCCGAAGTATCTTGCGGTGGTGATCGCCGGCCTCTTTGCTCAATCCGTACGTGCTGAACATCAGACGTCGACGCGGAAGGATTCAGTCCCCATCGTGGATGTGCAGATGGGAACGCCGACTTACTTCGAAGCTGGCGGTGATTCATGGGACCCCACCTGGGCGCAGGATGATGCGCTGTATGCGGCCGTCAACGATGGTGCCGGCTTCGGTACGCTCAAGAGAAATATTGGTTTTAACCGGATTTCTGGAAACGATCCTCGGACTCTGACGGGGCAGCTGCAAAACGTCATGGACGAATATGGCGAAATGAATGCACCGAATGCGACAGATGGCAGGAACTGGAAAAGCGGAGGGAGCCTAGCGATTGATGGGACGCTCTACATGTCAATCGGAATGGATCGGTATGTCGATACTGGTTACGGAGGAAGGCAGACACGTATCAACTCGAGCATCATAAAATCCAGCGATCACGGTCTGAATTGGTCAAGACCGATGAAGGAGAATCGCGACCGCCCGATGTTTCCGGGCATGCGATTTGCCACGCCATTCTTCATTCACTTTGGAAGAGAGTATGCCGCGGCGACGGTAGACAAGGCTGAACGCTATGTTTACGCGATATCAAATAACGGGTTTTGGGACAATGGCGACGATTACATACTGGGGCGTGTCGCCAGATCGAAAATCGGTGCCTTGAATGCTGCCGACTGGAGATTCTACAAGGGTGGAGACGGTATGCAGGATTCGAGCTGGACTTCGGAGATGAACAATGCAGCACTCATCATCAATGCCCCGGGACAGTGTGGTGAAGCGGGGGCTACCTATCTGCCCGCATTGAACAGGTATGTCCTCGTCAGCTGGTACTATCCCATCGGCAACGGTCATGCGGGCAAGATCGACGCGACCGAGTTTGCATTTTACGAATCGCCCAAACCCTGGGGGCCATGGACTCGGATCAAGGTCATCCTCAGCCAGCCACAGGGATGGTATATCCCAAGGGTGGTGGCCAAATTCCAATCGCGGACCGGCCAGGGCTTACAGGCTTTTATCGCGGTAGCCGGAGACTGGACAAACCCGATCTTCTACCGCTACAGCATGGTACCCGTCACCTTTGTGACTGCGGCGGCCGAACCCACCAGCCAACCTCGACTTGGGGCGCCGTAGCTGCAGGTCGGGCGGCGGTGGAGGCGGTGGTCACCGGCCGGAGCGGCTGAGCACGCCGGATTCAGCACGCCCCCCGTTCTCAACGCACTTTGGCGATCCAGGTCGCGTATGGCGGCAGGCTCAGTCCCTGCGCGGAACTCGCCGAGCGCAGCTCCGGCGCATCAGTGAGGAGCGTTCTGACGCTGGACGACGCTGCGCCGCTCCCGGACAGGTCCGGGGAGATTGTCTGCGGCTGCGCCGTGAAATTCATGGCAACGATCACGGCCTCGCCCGAATCCGTACGGCGCAGGTACGACAGAACCTGCGTATTGCGGCGATCCAGCATCGTGATCGCACCGTCACGCAGGGCGGGCTGTGTTCGGCGCAACGCGATCAGCTCCTTGTACCAGCGCAGCGTCGAATCCGGT
>JANXYA010000150.1 GCA_025350345.1 Gammaproteobacteria bacterium | reverse complement strand
GCGGCGTCGTGCCAGGCCATCGGCAAGGCCAGTCGCCAGACCTTCCAGCCCTGCGCGCGCAGGCGCAGGCAGAGCTCGGGCTCTTCGCCGGCCAGCAGGTCCTCGCGAAACCCGCCGAGCGAGGCGAACGGCGCAGTCCGGACCATGAAGATGCCGCCGCAGGCATCGGTCTCGCCCGGCGCGCGGTCCCATTCGAGGTCGCACAGGCGGTTGTAGACCGAGCGCTCGGGAAACCGTTCGCGCAGCCGGCCGCAAACGGCGGCGATGCCGGGTTGCTGGTCGAGGTAGTCGCCGGCGGCCTCCAGCCAGCCTTCGACCAGCTCGCAGTCGCCGTCGACGAACTGCACGAAGTGCAACTCGGGCAACGCGACCAGCAGGCGCTTGAAGCCGGCGTTGCGAGCCCGGGCCGCGGTGAACGGCCGCGTCATGTCGAGCCGAACCACCGCCACGCCCCGGGATTCGGCCATGGCGACCGAATCGTCCGACGAGCCGGAATCGACATAGACCGTCGCTGCCGCGTGCAGGCGTGCCGAATCGAAGCAGCGCCGCAAGCGCTCGCCCTCGTTGCGGCCGATCACGACGATGCCGACGCCGGCCTGCGGACTCAAGACGTCGCCTTTTCGAGTCGCAAGGCCCGGCGTGCCTGCAGCGCTGCCGAGAGCCGCTTGCCGAGAGTGATCCAGCGCTGCTCGAACTGGAAGGTGGACAGGTGCGCGAGCAGAAATGTCGCGGCGATCAGGAGTGGACGCTTGGCGTAGCGAACCAGCTTGTCGCCGTCGCCCAGCCAGGAATACATCAGGATGTGGTGGATGACGTAGAGCGCGAACGAGACGGCAGCGACGTAGGCGAGCGCGCGCGAGCCGAGCACGCGAGCCAGCGCCGGCGACGGATCGAACAGGGTCGAGCCGACCAGGGCCGCGGCGACATAGGGGCGCAGGTAGTTCAGCGCCTCCAGCGCCGGGTGACTGCACAGCGCCAGCAGGGCGGCGAGCAGGTAAGGGTTCGCGCGCCCCAGCAGTCGCGCTGGCCATGGCCCCCATGATCCGACGTACACCAGGGCCAGCAGCGCGCCGGCGAGGATCTCGTCGCCGCGGCGCCAGGTGACGATGTCGACCGGTGTGCCGGCCTGGATCCGATGCAGGGTGACGCCGATGCAGACCAGCGCAAGCAGATGCAGCGCGCGCCGGCCGAGCAGCTTCACCAGCAGGGCGATGCCGACGTAGAACTGGACCTCGACGCACAGGCTCCACAGATGACTGCCGACCTCCGTGAGGTGCTGGGGGGGCAGATTGGCGTAGAACAGAAAGTTGGGCAGCACGCTCGACCAGGGCGCGCCGTCCATCGGCAGCGCGACCAGCATGGCCAACCAGGCAAGCGGGACGATCCGGAAAAACCTGCGGATCAGGAAGTCGGTGATGCTGGCGTGCTGGAGCAGGAAGCGGGTGATCAGAAAGCCGGAGAGCGTGAAGAACAAGGCCATGCCCATCGGGCCTGCGGCGTCGTTGAGTTGCCACGACTTCGGTCCCAGCGGCAACAGATGGCAGGCCAGCACGAGCAGGATGCTGATCCCGCGCCAGCCGTCCAGGACGGCGAGCCGGGTGCGATCGTCCGCGGATGGCCTCACGGGAGGGCGAGTCGGACCAGCCATCCGGCTATCAGCCCGGCTGCGAACAAAGGAACGACGCGCAACTCGCGGCCGATGTCGAGCAGGTTCTGCTTGCCTTGAACGAAGAGCTGGAGAACCGAGTTGGCAAGCGCACTGGCAGGCACCGCGATGATCGCGCCCTGGGTCCCCCACAGCAGATAGAACAAGGGAATCAAGGCGTAGAGCGCAAACAGCCGGAAGAAATTCAGCGCGCTGAGCAGCTTGATCCGCCCGAGCGCGATCAGGCATTGATCGAAGACGTTGAGTTGCGTCAACGCCAGCGTCAGGGCAAGCACGCTCAACATCCAGCCTGCGGGTTGATAGCGATTGTCGTACAGCAACCGGACCACCGGGCTGCCCAGGACGAACAGCGCGCCCGCGGGCACGGCGCACATGACGTCCAGCGGCAGGCGGACGCGATAGAGCGCCCTGCGCAGCTCGTCCGGTCGGTCGCGCACGACCTCGGCCAGCGCCGGCTGGACCGACTGCCCCGTGAGCTTCAGGACCACCGACTGGATCGCGGTGATCAGCAACAGGGCAATGGCGTAGAAGCCCATTTCGTTGGCATCGAGCAGGGCGCCGAGCATCAAGCGGTCGCCGTTGGCGAGCAGGAACGAGATCGGCGAGGAGACCAGCGCCCACTTGCCGAACGCCAGGATTTCCGCAAACGCGGTGCGATCCCATTCCAGGCGGTTGCGAGGGCCGGGCAGCTTCCAGTGCGTCAGCAGGGTGCGAACGACGACGCCGAAGACCCAGCCGATGCCCAGGGCCCAGATCGACGGATCGAACCACGCCCAGATCAGGATGAATGCCGTGGTGCCGACCTGCGCGACCAGATCGATCTTGGTCAGTGCGGCAAGCGACAGGTTTCTGCGCACCCACAGGCTCTTGGTCGATTCCAGTCCCTCGATGACGCCGTAGAGCGAGACCACCGCCAGCAGAGCGGGCAGGCGCAGATCGGCATAGACCGAATGCTCGGGGAACAGCGCCCGCGCCGCCCCCAGCCAGAGCGCCGCACTCAGGCCCAGCGCACCGACCGTCATCACGACGCCGCGGCCGATCTGCGCGATCCAGACGACGTTGAGGAATTTCGCTTCATCGCCCCGGCGGCTGCGCGCGACCACCGCCCCCAGGCCAAGATCGGAGAGCATCGCCAGGCCGGTGAATACCATGTAGCCGACGCTCATCACCCCGAACAGGTCGGGCGCGAGCAGCCGGGTCAGGATCAGATTGCTGCCGAAGCGCAGCAACTGCGCCGCAAAATGGCCCAGCAGCGTCCAGCGTGCCGCACCCAGCAATCGCTGCCTGAGGGTACTTTTGCGTGGGTCGAGGTCGGGCGGCGTTGCGGAGCTCATGGTTGGCGTCGAACTGCGCCCCGGGGTGAACTATCCTCTTGGCCGACCGGCCACGGGGCCGGGTACGCCGCCTGCCCACTGGGCAAGCGAACCGGGTCCGGCGGCGACCGTCGATTCCACGCCCCTCGACGCTTGCCGCCCGATTGCAGAGTGCACTGGCGGACGGGCGCCGGGGAATCTTCGAGCGGCAGTCTAGCCGGCAGGTTCATCGACACGCATGTTTGCCACCTACAAAGCGTTCCTTCTTGTGATGCTGGTCTCGATCGCGGTGTTCGCGGTCCTCAGGCCATTGTTCACGCGCTTCATGGCGGTCGAGGACTTCGCGCGCCGTCGCAACCTGTGGCTTTTCATCGTCACCGCCTCGTTCCTGGCCCCCAATATCTGGCTGTACGCTCTCGTCACGGCGCCAGCACTGTGGTACGTAGGCATGCGCGACCCGAACCCGGTCGCGGTCTATTGGCTCGTCCTCCTCGCCGTGCCTCCGGTCCAGGTGGAGATTCCGACCTTCGGCCTGATCGGCAAGATCTTCGCGCTCGATCATCCACGCCTGCTCTCGTTGATGCTGCTATTGCCCATGGCGGTACGACTTGGCAAGGAGCGTGCGGGCGAGCACGAGCGCCGTGCGGTGCTCGGCGCCGCGAACCCGGCGAAGACGGTCGACATGCTGCTGCTGGCCTTCATGGCGCTGCAGGTCGTTCTGGTGCTGCCCTACGACTCGCCGACCTCGTTCGCCCGCCGCACCCTGCTGCTGCTGCTCGACGTGGCTTTGCCCTATTTCGTGGTCAGCCGCGCCTGTCGCAGCCGTGAGGCGATCGCGGAAGCGATGGCCGCGTTCGTGCTGGCCGCGCTCGTCCTGGCGCCACTTGCGTTGTTCGAGTTCGCCAAAGGGTGGATGCTGTTCGCGGGTATCGGCGAGCAATGGGAGGCGGCGCGGCTCTACTTTCCGCTGTACCGCGGCTCGTTCCTGCGCGC
>JANXYA010000095.1 GCA_025350345.1 Gammaproteobacteria bacterium | reverse complement strand
CGCCGGCGCCTGGATCGGTGGTGATGCGGCGGCCGGTTGCTTCAATTCCTCAATCGTGGCCTTCATGCTGGCGACTTGCAGTTGCTCCGCTTGTAGCGCGGCCTCAAGGGTCTGAACCCGGCCGTTCAGCGTGTCAATCTGGGCCAGCTCGACCGGGCGCTGCGCGCTCGGAGGCAAGGCAATAAGACCGGAACCTACCGGGTGGAAATCCGCCCCGGCCCCGTACAGCTTCCAGGCCCGCATCTGCTTCACAACACTGCGCCTGGCGTCGGCGACATCGACCGACTCCACATCCTTCGCCGAGGGCATGGTGAGCACCGCACCCCGCCGCAGGATATTGATGTTCCGGTCGAAGGCATCCGGATTGGCGCGAAAGACCGCGATCATCATCTGCAACGCTTCGGGGTCCGTGATGGCACCGGCGCGGCGCACGATGTCGCGCAGCGTGTCGCGCGCCAACACGTGATACACCGAGGCGCTGTGGCTGCCCGGCGACTCCGCTGTCGCTGTCTGGACGGGAGTGGCCGCTGCGTAGGCAGGCGAGCCTGGCAGAATCAGCTGCGTGGGAGGCGCGGCCGTAGGCGACGAGGCCAGGGATATGGGTGTCAGTCCGGCGAGTCCATCCGTCACCGCAGAGGCGGCGACAACCCGACCGCCAGGCGCGTACACCGCGGGGTCAAGCAGCAGCGAGAAATCGCGCACGAGTTCGCCCTTGGGCCAGCGAACGTCCACCAGAAAGTTGACGATCGGATCCGCGAAGGGTGCGGCCGAGCGGACTTCAAGCACGGGTTGGCCCCTTGAATCCGTCGCAACCTTGAACCTGACTGTCGAGAGATAAGAGGGACGGTCCGCGCCGTAGCGCTGAAACATCGCTTCATCTGCCAGCCGGGCCGTCAGCGTCAGGAGCTCTTCGGGAGTCGCACCCACGAGGTCGATCTGCGCCGACAACGGCTCATTTAGCGAGGAGTTGACGCGGATGTCCCCGAGCCCCAGGGCTCGTGCCGCGCCAGGCAGCGTCATGGCGAGCATAAGAAGTGCAGGATAAGGCCCGCGTTGCATCGTTCGCTCCGGCAAAACCGTCAAACTGGATGCTATGTGACAGAAGCTGGCGCTGGCGAGCGCGCACTGCCGGGAATTGAATGCAGTTCACGGAAGCGGGGGCCGGATGCCGGTCATGGAGGACTCGACCCGGTACTGCGTCACGATTGCCTTTGCTATCGGAGCGGAGGTTCGCGCACCCCAGAAACGTCGCCCGGGGATTTCGATCTCTCGTTCCGCGCGATGCCTGGGACCGCGACGGCGGCGCCCCTTCACCACGCCGTCCCACCAACGGCTTTCCTTGTTGCTTCATGGAGCAGGTGCGCTGTTCACTCGCCTGCTGACTCCAGGACCTCGCTAGAGAGATCATTCAGAAAGTCGTTCATCTGGCTGTCTGACCAGTCTCCGCGTTCGCGCAGTACCCGCAGGAGTCCTGCCAGGTGCGCCCGCAATGCGATTGCCAGCACCTCTGGCGGATAGCGCTCGAGCGTCGCGACGAAATCGTCGATTTCCTCCACGCATTCTTCGACCGCACCTGTTTCGTTCATTGGAATCCCGTGAGTGTCGCGTTCACCAAGTAGAGCCGACGATACACGATCGTGTCCGGGTAGAAAGCCCGCGAGAACTTGTACGCAGCGAATGTGCGCAAACGCGCGGCAATTGCGACTTTCATGTGGCGCGCACTTTCTTATACTGGATCACGCGCGGTGGGATCCATCGCTTCGTCCAACTGCATCCAGGAGCATACGACCATGAACAGTTTCCGTCTGTCCGCAGTGGGCAACCTCGCCCGCAGTCCGGAGTGTATCGACAAGGGGGAAATGCCTTACACGCGCTTCTGTCTCGTGGGCAACGACTACGCCGGCAAAGACGATGAAGGCACCGCGCGCGAGGTCGTTACGAGCATGTGGTTCGTGGCGTTTGGCGCCATGGGAGAGGCCATTGCCCACCATTCGCGCAAGGGTGACCAGCTGATTGTGGACGCCAGAGTTCGGGCCAACAACTGGATCGACAAGCAGGGCGAAAAGCAATACGACCATGCCTTCGTCGTCCAGGGATTTCGCTTTGGCGCGCCAGGCCGGATCAAGCGTGAAGAGCTCGACGAACGTCGCGAGGCGCGACCGGAACCTGCCGCATTTGAGGCCTGAACTGCACGTTGCCAATCAAGGAGAGGACACCGTGACACTCAAGATTCGTGAGCGCACGCGGGCGCGCTGTCGCCTGCTGCTGCAAGCAATGATCTGGGGCAGCGTTCCCGGAATCGCGCTGGCGCAATCCTCGCCCTTCATGACGGGCATGACCTCTCTGCAGGCCAACATCCTGTCCTGGCTGACGCCCGTAGCAATCATTCTGGTGATGGTGCTCGGCGGGATGGCTATGGCAAGCCGAATGTCCTGGGGCTGGTGCATCGGGGCGATCTTTGGCATTGCAATCGCCTTCGGCGCTCCGCAAATCGTCACCTGGATTCGCGGAATGTTCGGCGTTTAGGTGCAACCGTGATCGAGCGCAGTTCAGGACTAACCTCCGATCCGCTCTTCGTCGGGGCAACGCGCCCGCCGATGCGCTGGGGTGTCACCTTTGCCGCCCTGTTGTGCAACATGATGGTCACAATGGAATTGTTTCTGGCGACGCGCAACCTGCTGACCTTGCTTTTGTGCCTCCCGGTCCACGGTGTCTGCGTGCTGTTGTGCGCCCGCGACCCCAGATTCTTCGAACTGCTGCAACTCTGGGCCCGGACGCGCCTGCCAGCGTTGCTCGCCAGCAGGCGCTTCTGGGGTGCCAGCAGCTACAGCCCGCTGGTGCTCGACGCTGCCAATTCGCGCGGTCGCCGAAGACATGCGCAGCGAGTGGTCTGCAGGCTCGGTGTCGCCGCGGAGCGGGTGCCGTGTTGAACCGGAAGCGCATGGTGGTGCTGCGCCGGGAACTCAGTTCGGCCGAACGCATACCTTGCAGCGTGCACCTGACCAGTCACGTGGTGAAGACAGTCCAGGGGGATTACCTGCAGTCGTTCCGGCTCGGGGGCGCCAGCTTTGAGAGTGCGGACGACGAGCACATCAACAACTGGCACGAACGCCTCAACGTGCTGTGGCGAAACATCGCAGGGCCGGACCTCGCCGTATGGACCCACGTCATACGCCGGCGCGAGCTCACGATGCCGGGAGCAGCGGTCGGAGGCGGGTTCGCGGGCCTGCTGGATGCTCGCTACCGGCAGCGACTGGCTGGCGAGACGCTGATGGTCAACGAGCTGTACCTGTCGGTCCTGCATCGCCCCGCAGCAGGACTTGCGACCGGACTCGCCTCGCGGGCGCTACGCCGTGCCGGGCATGCGGTAGCGGCGGAGGAGTGCAACGCGGCCCTGGAAGCCTGCGAGAAACTCGCGCAGGCCATCCAGGCGTCGCTGGCTCGCTACGAGCCAGAGCGCCTGGGCAGCTACCGCGCCGGGCAGCGTTGGCGGTCTTCGCTTCTGGAGTTCCTGGCCCTGCTGGTTAATGGTGAGTGGCAACCGATCCCGCTGCCGGACGGGCCGGTTAACGAGGCGTTGACTACTACGCGTCTGGTCTTTGGCACGGAGACGATCGAATACCGGACGCCGTCCACCACCCGGGTTGGCGCGATGCTGGGCATAAAAGAATACGCGACCCCGAGCATCGTGGGCATGTACAACCGCTTACTGGGCGCACGCTTCCCGCTGGTGCTCACTCAGTCCTTCACCTTTCTCAGCAAAGCCGCGGGCCAGAGCCTGCTGCAACGCCAGGTCAATAGACTCGCCAACGCGGGCGACCTCGCGCTCTCGCAGGCGGCAGATCTAGGCATTGCTCTTGATGCGCTGGCCAGCAATGAGTTCGTGATGGGGGATCACCACTTCTCCCTGCAGGTGCTGGCAGACATTCCGGAACCTGAACGGAACCCAATGGCCGGATCGCGCCTGCGCGAGCTCAACGAGTACGTGGCGAGCGCCCGAAGCCTCCTTGCGGACGCCGGCCTGACCGTGGCCCGCGAGGACCTCGCGCTGGAAGCCGCATTCTGGGCGCAGTTGCCGGGAAATTTTTCCCTGCGTCCTCGAAAGGCCCCGATCACTTCGCGCAACTTTTCGGCCATGTCACCATTCCACAACCATCCCACGGGCCACGCGAGCGGCAACCACTGGGGTGCGGCCCTCGCCATGTTCATGACCAGCGCGCGCTCGCCTTACCATTTTTCGCTGCACGCGAGCGACCCGCGCAACGCCGACGGTGAGAACCGGAGGGACACGGGCCATACGCTCATCTGCGGCCCCACGGGCTCCGGCAAGACGGTGCTCATCGGCTTCATTGTCGCAATGGCGGAGCGCATTCAGGCGACACAGGTGATCTTCGACAAGGACCGTGGCCTCGAGATTCTCGTGCGCGCGCTCGGCGGCGAGTACCTGCCGCTTCGCAACGGAGAGTCAACGGGATTCAATCCACTCCAGCTCCCACCGACAAGCGAGCACGTCGAATTCCTGAAGCGCTGGCTTGCACTGCTCGTGAGGGTGCCGTCCGGAAAGCCCCTCACGGTGCGCGAGCAGGCTGATCTCGATCAGGGCCTTCTCGGCACGCTGGCGCTGGACCGGCATGAACGGCGCCTGTCGCGGGTCGTCGAACACCTGGATGCCACCGACCCAGAGGGCGTGCACAACCGCCTCGCACGCTGGTGCGAGGTGACCGGCGGCGCATATGCCTGGGTATTTGACAATGCCGAGGATACGATCGCGCCGCGGCTACCGGGTCGACCCGTCATCGGCTTCGACGTCACGGATTTCCTGGAACATGAAACAACGCGTTCTCCTGTGACGCTCTATCTGTTTCACCTGGTGCGCCAACTGCTCGATGGCCGCCGCTTCGTGTGCTGGATGGACGAGTTCTGGCGACTACTGTCCGATCCTGCCTTCGAGAGTTTCGCGAGGGACGCACCCAAGACCTGGCGGAAACTAAATGGGGTCATGTGTTTCGCGACGCAGAGCGTCAGCGATGTGCTCAATAGCCCGATCTGCAGGACCATCGTCGAACAGACCGCGACGAAGATCTTCTTTCCAAACAGCGATGCGAGTGCTGAGGAATATGTCGGTCAACTCGGCCTAACGCAGCGCGAGTTCAAGCTTGTCCGGGAGCAACTGGAACCGGCATCACGCATGTTCCTCGTTAAGCAGGGTCACCACAGTGTGGTTTGCCAGCTTGACCTGAAGGGGTTTGATGCTGAACTCGCGGTGATCTCCGGCCGTGCCGGCCAGGTGCGACGGCTCCAGGCCATCATGGCCACAACCGGCACGGATCCTGCCTGTTGGTTGCCTGAATTCATGGCATCCGCCGACCCGACCCGACGCCCAGAGCCTAGTTCTTCGTGTCCCTAGCACAGGAGTAGCCCATGCCCCACGCAAAAGGTTTCGCGTTGCGACCCGTCCTCGCAGTTGTGCTACTTGGCACCATCGCGCCCGCGGCGCGCGCGCAGCTCGCGGTCATTGACCCCGCGGCACTCGTGCAGCTGGTGACGCAGGTGCGCACGCTGCAGGACCAACTCACTACAGCAGAAAGTCACCTCATGCAGGCAAGGTCAGAATTCCAATCCATAACCGGGCCGCGCGGCATGGAGCG
>JANXYA010000086.1 GCA_025350345.1 Gammaproteobacteria bacterium | reverse complement strand
TCCCGCGCAACGTGCCGCTGTCGGTGCGCTACGCCAACACGCTGATGCAAAATGGCAAGGCCAGCCAGGCCCATGCCCTGCTCCTGGATGTGTTCAACAATACCGTGCCGACGCCCGAGCAGATTCGCCAGACCGCCCTCGCCGCGAGCGCGGCCGGTGACACGGGTGACGCGTATTACTACATGTCGGAATATCACATCAGCAATGGTGACCTGCCGCTGGCCAACCAGCAGCTGGAGTTGGCGCTGGCCTCGCCCAATCTCACCTCGGTGCAACGCCAGCGATTCCGCGCGCGCCTGGATGAGATACGCGGGTGGTTGCGCGAACAGCGCCTCTCGCGCGCCAGCCCGCAATAGACTCCTGCTAGACTGGGCTCATGCCGATCAAGCCTCTCGCCGCCGCAGCGGCCACGCTCTTTTTCCTGGCGGGCTGCGCGAGCATCCCGGCGGGGAAGCGCGATCCGCGTGATCCGCTGGAGGGCTTCAATCGCGGCGTCTACCGCTTCAATACCGCGGCCGATCGGGCCGTGTTCCGGCCCGCGGCGCAAGCCTGGCGCGCGGTGATACCCCGCCCGGTGCGGCGCGGGCTCGGCAACTTCGTCGGCAACCTCGATTATCCGGTAACCATCATCAATGATTTCCTGCAGGGCAAGGTGCGTGACGGTGGCCGCGATTTCACCCGGCTGGTAATCAACAGTGTCGTCGGACTGGGATTCTTCGACCCGGCGACGGGGGCGGGGTTCGAGCGGCACGATGAGGACTTCGGGCAGACGCTGGGCAAATGGGGCGTGCCGCCCGGTCCCTACCTGGTGGTGCCGTTCCTCGGCCCGTCCACCTTCCGGGACGCGCCGGCCAAGCTGGTCGATGAATACACCAGCCCCCGCCACTACATCAGGAATTCTGACCTGAACTGGGGCCTGTGGGTCACCGACAAGCTGGAGCTGCGCGCCTCGCTCCTGGACGCCGATGCCGTGCTCGAACGCACCTATGATCCCTACGCCTTCGTGCGCAACGCCTGGCTGCAGCGCCGCGAATACCAGGTGAAGGACGGTGCCGTGGATGAGCAGCCGGCCGATTTCGGCGATGACGCCCCGGCCGACGCCGCCCCGGGCACCGACAGCACTCCCAACTAGAGTGCGGCGCTGCTGCCGAGCAGGAGCGGCTCGACATCACTGAGCCGTGCCAGCGCCAGCATCGCGGCCGGCAGGGCCGTGAAGCGCATCGCACGCCCCGCCGCGCGCGCCCAGGCGAGCCAGTCGATCAGCAGCGCGAGGCTGGAGCTGTCCACGCGCGCCACCGCGCCGAGGTTGATCTCCAGATCATCCTTCCCGGCCGCAAAGGCGCGCAATCCCTCGCCGCGGAGCCTGGCTACGGTCTCCATCGTCAGCGCTCCGGACAGCAGGAAACGCCCGGCGCCGGCGTCCTTGACCGTGGCCCCATCCGTGGCAACCGGGCTGGCCTCAGCGCCTGCCAGGCTCACTTGGCGCCGCCCTGCTTTTCCAGGCGCGCAATCAGCGACTCCACGCCGTTCTGCTCGATCTCAGCGCCAAAATCATCGCGAAAGCTCTTCACGTAGCTGATCCCTTCGATGATGACATCCCAGGCCATCCAGCCCTTGGGCGTGCGGTGCAGGCTGTAGTTCACGGCGACCACGCCGCCGTCGCTCTTGCGCACCTGGGTGCGGACGGTGGCGTTGCTCGCTCCCGGCTCACCCTTGTAGGGCAGCACTTTGAGCCGATCGTCGGTGAAGCCCAGCAGCGCAGTGCCATAGCTGTTCAGCAAGGAGTGGTAGAAGCTGTTGACGAAGCGCTGGCGCTGCTCGGCGGTCGCGGTATTCCAGTGCCTGCCCAGCACCAGGCGCGCGGAATACTCGGTGTCGAAGTGCGGCAGCAGGATCTGGTCGACCAGCGTGTCGACCTTCACCGGATCCTTGCGGTACTCGGCGCGATGGGCGTCCAGGTCGCGCAGCATCGCCTGCGCGGCGGACTCGATGAGCAGGCCCGGATCGCTGTCGATGACACCGGCAGACACCGCTCCCGCGGCCGGCGCGGCCGCCAGGCCTGAGCGCGGCGCGGCGAGGGCCAGCAGCAGCGACAGGCTCGCACCCAGCCGCACCGTCATGCGCTTGCCCGGCGCGAACTCGTCGT
>JANXYA010000068.1 GCA_025350345.1 Gammaproteobacteria bacterium | reverse complement strand
ATGTTCACGTCGATGAGCTGCGCACCCGCGGCCACCTGCGCACGGGCGATATCGAGCGCACCGTGATAGTCGTCGGCCTCGATCAGCCTGCGGAATTTCGCCGAGCCGGTCACGTTGGTGCGTTCGCCCGCGTTGACGAACAGGCTGTCGGGCCCGATGGTGAGCGGCTCCAGCCCGCTGAGCCGGCAGCGGCGCGGCAGCACCGGCGCCCGGCGCGGCGCCAGTCCCTGCACCTGCTGGCGGATATGCGCGATGTGCTCGCCGGTCGTGCCGCAGCAGCCGCCCACGATATTGACGAAGCCGCTGCGGGCAAACTCGCCTACCAGATCCGCGGTCTCGCAGGCCGGCTCGTCGTATTCGCCGAAGGCGTTTGGCAGCCCGGCGTTCGGATAGGCGCAGAGCGCGACGTCGGCGATGCCGGCGAGTTCCTCGATGTGCGGCCGCAGCTGGCGCGCGCCGAGCGCGCAGTTCAGGCCCACCACTTCGGGCCGGGCGTGGCGGATCGAATTCCAGAAGGCCTCGACCGTCTGGCCCGAGAGCGTGCGCCCGGAGGCGTCCGTGATGGTGCCGGAAACCATGATGGGCAGGTCGAGGCCCTGCTCATCGAGCACACCGCGCACCGCGAACAGTGCGGCCTTCGCGTTGAGCGTATCGAAGATGGTCTCGATAAGCAGCAGATCGACACCACCGGCGATGAGGCCGGTGGCGGCGTCGCGATAGGTCGCCACGAGCTGGTCGAAGCTGATGTTGCGAAAGGCCGGATCGCTGACACTGGGCGAGAGCGAGGCGGTGCGGTTGGTGGGGCCGAGGGCGCCCGCCACGAAGCGCGGTTGCCCGTCGCGCGCGGCAAATTCATCGGCCACGGCGCGCGCCAGTTGCGCCGCTGCCAGGTTGAGCTCCCCGACCAGGGCCTCGAGACGGTAGTCGCCCTGCGAGGGCGCCGAGGAATTGAAGGTGTTGGTCTCTATGATATCGGCGCCCGCGCTCAGGAAACGGGCGTGGATGGCACGCACCATCCCGGGCCGCGTGAGCGTCAGCAGGTCGTTGTTGCCCTTCAGCTCGGCGGGCCAGTCGCGAAAGCGCAGGCCACGATAGTCCTCTTCAGTCGGTCGTTGCGCCTGGATCATGGTGCCCATGGCACCGTCGAGCACCAGGATGCGCTCCTGCAGCAGCCGGCGGAATGCCGCCACGCGCTCGCCCCGCGTCATGTCCGGACTCCCAGGGCGTGGCAAATGGCGTACGTGAGGTCGGCACGATTGAGCGTGTAGAAGTGGAACTCATCCACTCCTTCGCGCACGAGCGCCTCGACCTGCCCGATGGCAATGGCGGCCGAGATCAGCCGGCGCGTGTCCGGGTCATCGTCGAGGCCGTCAAATCGCTGCTGCAGCCAGTCCGGCACCGTGGCCCCACAGCGGGCGGCGAATTGCAGCATCTGTGGCATGCGCGTGATCGGCAGGATGCCGGGCACCAGGCTGGCGCGCACGCCGGCCGCGGCGCAACGGTCGCGAAAGCGCAGGAAGATGCTGGTGTCGAAAAAGAACTGCGTAATCGCGCGGGTCGCGCCGGCGTCGAGCTTGGCCTTGAGCGCGTCCAGATCGGACTCGGGGCTCGCCGCTTCCGGGTGTTTCTCCGGATAGGCGGCCACCGAGATGTCGAAGTCGCCAACGTCGCGCAGGCCCCGCACGAGATCAGCGGCATGGGCAAAGCCGCCGGCATGCGGCGCGTAGCGGGCGGCGCCCGGCGGCGCATCGCCACGCAGCGCCACGATGTGGCGCACTCCCTGGCGCCAGTAGTCGCGGGCGATCTCCAGCACCGCCTCGCGTCGCGCGCCGACGCAGGTCAGGTGCGGCGCCGGGGTCAGGGTCGTTTCGCGCAGCACGCGGCTCACCAGCTGGTGCGTGCGCTCACGCGTCGAGCCATCCGCGCCATAGGTCACGGACACGAAGCGCGGCCGGAGCGGCGCCAGCCGCTGCATGGAGTGCCACAGCGTCTGCTCCATCGCTTCATCGCCCGGCGGGAAGAACTCGAAGGTCACGGCCACCGGCCGCTCCGGCCCCCGCAGCGTGCTGCCGGGCCCTGCCGGCTGATGCACAGCTGCGTCCATGCGGGGCTTGCTCACGCTCACGGCGCCCGATGCGCCACGGCCAGCAGATGGTGGCCGCTGGCCAGATCGCAGGGCCGCAGCCGTGCCAGGTGCAGGCCACCCAGGTCGAGCCACTGGCGCAGGCTCTGCAGCGGATTCGCGCCGGTGCAGGCCTCGATGTCGTCGAAACGCTCCACCACCACGAGGCGCCCGGACTGGCGCAGCGTGCGCGCCGCTTCGCTTAAGACCTCGGCGGGACGTTCGGCTCCTGCCAGTACGCGTGCAATCGTCACGGTATCGAAGCTGCTGGCCTCGAACGGCAAGGCGTACATGTCGCCGCGATGGAATTCGCAATGTGCAAGACCGCGCCCGTGCACCCGCGCACGCGCCAGCCGCAGGGCAGGTGCCGACAGATCGATCCCCACGGCGTGACTGGCCAGCGGTCCGAGGATCTCGAGCATGCGTCCAGTCCCCGTGCCGATGTCGAGCAGCTCACCCACCGCCACGGGACCGAGTTCCTCGCGCAGCAGCGCGCTCAGGCCCGCGTCCTCCGGATCGGCAGGCGCCGCGGCGGCCAGCTCACCGGCCGCCACCCTGCCCCGATCGCCGATGACATTCGTCAGGCGCACCCGATCCCGGCGCAGCGCCGGATCGTCCGGGTCTATCGCAGCGAGCAGTTCGCGCACCCACAGGGATCGGGCACCCGTCGCCGGCGTGCGGTAGTAGACGCACTGCAGTTCGCGAAAGCGGTCCAGGAAGCCCGCTTCGGTCAGCAGACGCAGGTGCCGGGAAACCCGTGGCTGGCTCTGGCCCAGGACGCGGCAAACCTCCCCCACCGTGAGCTCCCCGTGGCCCAGGAGGGCCAACAGGCGCAGGCGGGTAGGCTCGGCCAGGCCCTTGAGGGCCAGCACCGCGGAGTCCACTTTGACACCCACTTCAGCCATATTAAATATATAAACAAATCTTGATATCTTTGCCAGTCTAGCGTAATAACTCGTGCGTTGGCACAGATTTAACCCTGGCAGGCCGCTTCTGGTACCCTGCTCGGCCTTTTTCGCCCTGGCCCCTCTCCGACCTCGAGTTCCCATGCAGCGTCCGATCCGCAACATCGCCATCATTGCCCATGTCGACCATGGCAAGACCACGCTGGTCGATTGCCTGCTCAAGCAGTCGGGCACTTTTGCCTCGCACGAGAAAATCGCCGAGCGGGTGATGGACTCCAATGACATCGAACGCGAGCGCGGCATCACCATCCTGGCGAAGAACTGCGCCATCGAATACGGCGGCACCCGCATCAACATCGTCGACACGCCCGGGCACGCCGACTTCGGCGGCGAAGTCGAGCGCGTCCTGTCGATGGTCGATGGCGTATTGATCCTGGTCGATGCCGTCGAGGGGCCGATGCCGCAGACGCGCTTCGTGACCCGCAAGGCACTGGCACTGGGCCACAAGGCCATCATCGTGGTGAACAAGGTCGACCGCGACGGCGCGCGCGCGCAATGGGTCGTGAACCAGACGTTCGACCTCTTCGATCGCCTCGGCGCCGACGAGTCGCAGCTCGATTTCCCGGTGGTCTACGCTTCGGCCCTGCAGGGCTGGGCGAGCCTGGACCCGG
>JANXYA010000135.1 GCA_025350345.1 Gammaproteobacteria bacterium | reverse complement strand
GTGGTGACCCCGCGCCTGCCGCGACTGGCGCCGACGCCGCCCCCGGCGGGCACGAAGCAGAGACTCGATGAGCTGGGCCCTGAGCGCTTCGCGCGCTGGATGCTCGGGCAGCAACGGGTGCTCATCACCGATACCACCATGCGCGACGCGCACCAATCGCTCCTGGCCACGCGGCTGCGCAGCTACGACATGCTGCGCATCGCGCCTTACTACTCCCAGCTCCTGCCACAGCTGTTCTCGCTGGAATGCTGGGGCGGAGCCACCTTCGATGTGGCGCTGCGCTTCCTGAAGGAGGATCCCTGGGAGCGGCTCGAGCGGCTCCGTGCGGCGGTGCCCAACCTGCTGCTGCAGATGCTGCTGCGCTCGGCCAACGCCGTCGGCTACACGAACTACCCGGACAACACGCTGCGCTTCTTCGTGCGGCAGGCCGCCGCGACCGGCATCGACCTGTTCCGCATCTTCGATTCGCTCAACTGGGTCGAGAACATGCGCGTGGCGATCGACGCCGTGCTCGAATCCGGCAAGCTGTGCGAGGCCGCCATCTGCTACACCGGCAACCTGGCCAGTCCCCACGAGCGCAAGTACACGCTCGATTACTACCTGGAGCTGGCGCGCGCGCTCAAGGCCGCCGGCACGCACCTCATCGGCATCAAGGACATGGCGGGACTGTGCCAGCCGCAGGCGACCTACACGCTGGTGCGCGCCCTCAAGCAGGAAATAGGACTGCCGGTGCACTTCCATACGCACGACACCAGCGGCATCGGCGCCGCCAGCGTGTTCGCCGCGATCGCCGCGGGTGCCGACGCCGTCGATGCGGCGATGGACGCGATGAGCGGGCTCACCTCGCAGCCCAACCTGGGCTCGATCGCCACGGCGCTACGCTACGGGGAGCGCGATCCGCAGCTCGATCCTGCCAGCCTGCGGGTCATCTCCCATTACTGGGAACAGGTGCGCGCCTATTACGCGGCCTTCGAGAGCGACATCCGCTCCGGCACTTCCGATGTCTACGTGCACGGCATGCCCGGCGGCCAGTACACGAACCTGCGCGAGCAGGCGCGCGGGCTGGGCATCGATGACACGCGCTGGCCCGAGGTCGCGCAGGCCTACGCCGATGTGAACGAGATGTTCGGCGACATCGTCAAGGTGACGCCGACCTCGAAGGTGGTCGGCGATTTGGCAATGTTCATGGTCAGCAGCGGGCTGAGCCGCGAACAGGTGCTCGATGCGGACAATGCGGTGGCCTTTCCGTCCTCCGTGGAACAGTTCTTCCACGGCGATTTGGGCCAGCCCTACGGCGGCTTTCCGCCCGCGCTGCAGGCAAAGGTGCTCAAGGGCAAGGCGCCGTTGACGAAGCGGCCCGGCGAGTCCCTGCCGGCCGCCGACCTGGAGGCACTGCGCGCCACCGCGCAGTCTGGCGTCGGACACGATCTCAGTGATCGGCAGTTCGCTTCCTATCTGATGTACCCGCAGGTGTACACCGACTACGACGCGGAGCGCCGGCGCTTCGGCGACATGGCGAAGCTCCCGACCATGGCCTTCTTCTACGGGATGGAGCCGGGCCAGGAAATCGGCATCGACCTGGAGCGCGGCAAGTCGCTGATCGTGCGCTACGTGACGCGCAGCGAACCGCACGAGGATGGCACGCGCACCGTGTTCTTCGAGCTCAACGGCCAGCCGCGCGCGGTGCGCGTCCTGGATCGCACCGCGACGCCGACGCGGGCGCCGCAGCGCAAGATCGAGGAGGCCAATCCGCGCCACATCGGCGCGCCCATGCCGGGTACGGTGGCGACGGTCGCGGTGGTGGTCGGGCAGAAAATTGCGCGGGGCGATGTCGTGGTGACGCTCGAGGCGATGAAGATGCAGGCGGCCGTGCGCGCCGAGGTGGCTGGCGAGGTGAGCGAGGTGCTGGTGCGCGTCTCCAACCAGGTGGACGCCAAGGATCTGCTGGTGGTGCTGGCCTGAAAAGTCGGGCGGGCGGCGCCCGCAGTGGTGCACTCGAATGCGCGCTGGTGCCGCTCAGCGCTAGCGATCGTACCTGATCGCCAGCTGCAACTGACGCTCGCGTACCGAGAGCGGATCGCCGATGAGTACGCGCTGCGCGACGCTGCTGTCGACCTGGACGCCTTCCAGTATCGCGGTCCAGTGCTCGCTCAGCTGGCGCGTGCCGGCGAGCGTCCAGGCGTGGCCGTGCACCCGGATGTCGAGCTGG
>JANXYA010000129.1 GCA_025350345.1 Gammaproteobacteria bacterium | reverse complement strand
GTATTTCAGCCGCGCGCCGATTCCCTGGAGGCGCGATGGGGCGCCGGCGGGCCTTGGCAGCCAGACCCAGTGGCACGGTGCGCGACGGCACCGGGGGCTGTACGCCTATCGCGTGGAGGCGCTCCGCCGCATGGCCTCGTTCCCGCCCTCCGCGCTGGAGGTGAGCGAGAAGCTCGAGCAGCTGCGCGCGCTGGAAGCCGGTTTCGACATCCGGGTCGCCGACTGCGCGGTCCAGCCGGGACCCGACGTCAATACTGCTGAAGATTACGCCCGGGTCAGCGCCCTGTTCGCCGCCAGCCAACTCCCGTAGACCCTCCCCGCGCGGATTCAACGCGCGGGGAGGGAAGCATGGCTACGGGCTCAGCTGCGATCGATAACTAGGCTGCCTTGCGTCGCTCGTAGTATTTCACCACCTCCGGACGGCCGGCGACGCGCTCGAAGTGCTTGACCAGCAGTGGCGCGACCCGGTCCACGAGGTCCTTCGGGATATGGTCGAGCGCTCCAGAGCGGAGCCATCGGACCAGCATGAAGATCTTGAGGTCGGCTACCGTAAGGCGCTTGTCGGCAAAATATTCTCCACCCGCAGCCTTCAGCCGGGCTTGCAGCTGCTCCAGGTAGCGCGTGATGAGCCCGGCGGCGAGCTCTTCGCGCGCCTTCTTCTTGGCATCCGCGGGCAGGTCGATCGTATTGCCAATACGGGTACCGATGTCCTCGGCTGCGTCCATCACCTCATCGCACAGCAGGGCCTGCCAGTCGTCCTTCGGATACAGGTCAGCGAGCTTGCCGACGTAGCGATTGATGCTGTTGGACTGCGCGACCTCTTTCCCATCGACTGTAAGTGTCGGCAGGGCCTGGAAGGGCGTCCGGTCCCGCAACTGCGGCCAGTCCTTGGTGCTGATTCGGTGGTCCTCAAATGGGATGCCGCCGATATGCAGCGCCAGGCGTGCCGGTTCCCCGCGTCCGCCATCAAAATCAAAATAGGATAGTTTGAGCTTGGTCATCTTCATCTCCTCGCGATTGCTGGCACTAACTTGCACACTGCAAGCGATTATAGTCGCCCGCTTGCACTATGCAAGTCGAAAGCCTACTCTCGCATCGTGAAGAAATTATTGCCGTCGCGGCGATCCAATTGCCCGATTGCCTGTGCCCTCGACTTCGTCGGCGATAGGTGGACGCTGGTGGTGCTCCGCGACATCATCATGGTGCGCAAGCGCTACTACCAGGAGTTGCTGGCGGGCAACGAAGGCATCGCGTCGAACATCCTCGCGAGCCGACTGAAGCTGCTCGAAGCCGCGGGGATGATCACCCGGCGGCGAGATCCCGCCCAGGCCAGGCGTGTCATCTACGAGCCGACCGACAAGGCGCTCGATCTCCTGCCCGTAATAATCGAACTCATCCGCTGGGGCATGAAGTACGACCCGAAAGCCGCCGCCCCGGCGCACTTCGTGCGCCGTCTCGCCAAAGATCGCGATGGGTTCATCGCGGAGCTTCGCGCCATGCACAATCATGCAAGCCGTCGCTCAGCGCATCAGGCGCACGACTAAGTCTAGCTGGCCCGCAACGCGGAGCACCAAGGACGATGGGCCTTGGTACTGGCTCGGAGCGAAAACTGACTTGGACCATAGGCCGCCGCTGGGCAGGCGATGATGGGTGGCCCTCGCAGTCTCGATGACCGCATGGCTCGCCGCCACTTCGTTCATGAATTCGCAAGAACATCCGCGTCAGAGCCTTGGGCTCTTTTTTGGGTGGATTCCAGCGCTGCTTGGAGCGACCAAGTGGAAGGGTGAGCCTTGAGGTTGGCGCTGCCAGGGAGCATGTGCCCGCGCCGCCAATCGAGCCGCGTCGTGGGGCCGCCTAGATACGGCAACTACACGCAACACTAACCTTTGATCAAGTAGGGCGCCTGGAGAGATTCGCACTCCCGACCTTCTGGTTTTGTAGGGGCGCTTTCCCACAAGTGCGGATATATATTAATCAATCACTGGGCTGCTCACGCGCGCGAGAGGGGCTCAAGACCCGCTGGACAAAGTCCGAATCCTGCAGGCAATGGCGCTAGCAACGGATCCGAATCTATCGGCGCGCATGGTAGACATTGCGTTGGGGCCTGATGTGCCCGCGGGCTCCAGCGGCGAGCTGCTCGCGATTGCGGGCGCGGAAAACCCCGACTCCGTATGGCGAGCGCTCGCGCCTCATTTGGCGAAGGGGCCACTCCCGATGGATCAAATTGATCGTTGGTATGTCATTTCGGGCATTGCGGCCGGCTCCGCCGAACGGACTCGAATTGACGACGTGCGTCAGTATGGGGAGCAAGACATGCCGGCGGACGCGCGTCGTCCAGTCGACGCGGCCATAGCCTCAATCAAGTTGAACGAGAGAGTAAAGGCTGGCGCGCTTCCTGACATTGATCACTGGATCGCAAGCCACGGCCCCTGACTCGTGTCTGATTGGCTGCCCGGAAGCGGACGTTCGCTTAATGCCGCTCTGTGTCAATTGCAGCCAACGGGCACGAAAGCATCACATTAGCCCGCAACCCATTGGTTGACCGACCCGTCACTATGGGTTCGTCCCATAGTGACGGGAGGCATCGTTTCTGGCGCAGGACGAAGATTACTCGTCGTTGCGCACGTCGCTGTGCCAGGAGGTCGGTTCAGGCGCTGACGTCCAGACAACCTGCGGTGGGCTCGCCGGCGCTGCCGCCGGTGCGGGCGCTGGCGCGGCAGCCGGTGGCGCAAGTGGCGCAGGAGGAGGCGCAGGCTGCGCTTCTCGCGCGGGCGCCGTCTCAAACGCACCGAGGTTGAGCTGCGCCTGGCCGGCGCCCTGGCGGGCGGGCTGGGTCCAGCTCATGGCCGGCTCGCCGGCCGGGTGGCCACCCTCGCGTTCGCTGGGAGCGCTGCCGCCATCAACGTGGGGTGGATTGTCATTGCGCTGCGGCTCGCCCATCGGCGGTCCATTGCCGCCCGCATTGCCAGAGGCGGGCTGAGTGGGATTCTGAGCCTG
>JANXYA010000017.1 GCA_025350345.1 Gammaproteobacteria bacterium | reverse complement strand
GGCCGGCGCTGCTGACGCACGACGATGTGGTGACGCTGTTCCATGAATTCGGCCACGGCCTGCACCACATGCTGACCGCATCCCAGGCCACCCCGTTGATCCCGGCCACGCTGGGGTAGCCGATGCGCGTCAGCATGTGGTGCAGGCCGTGGCCGAATTCATGGAACAGCGTCACCACATCGTCGTGCGTCAGCAGCGCCGGCCGCACGCCCTGCGGCGGCAGCGAGTTGCAGACCAGGAAGGCGACCGGGAGCGTGAGCGCGCCGTTGAGGTGCTTGCGGCCTACGCAGTCGTCCATCCAGGCACCGCTCCGCTTGTTGGCACGCGCGTAGGCGTCCAGATAGAAACTGGCCAGCGGCGCACCGCCGGGTGAGAGCACCTCGAAGTACCGGACGTCCGCGTGCCACAGCGACACGTCTGTGCGTTCGCGCAGCTGCACCCCGTACAGCCGCTCGGCCACCTCGAACAGCGTGGCCAGCACCCGCGGCAGGGGCAGGTAGTCACGCAACTCCTCCTGCGAGACCTGGAAGCGGCTCTGTTGCAGGCGCTCCGAGTAATAGCTCAGATCCCAGGCGTCGAGCGCACGTCCGGCGTAGGCCTCGAGTTCGGCCAGCTCGGCGCTCGCGTGCTCGCGCGCGGCAGCGGCGAGCTGCATCAGGAACGAGGTGACCTCCGCCACGGTACTGGCCATGCGATCCGCAAGGGCATACTCCGCGTAGGAGGGATAGTCGAGCAGCCGCGCGGCCTCGTGGCGCAGGCGCAGGATCTCCTCCATGACCGGCGTGTTGTCGAAACGTCCCGCGCCCGGCCCCTGCTCGGAGGCGCGCGTGCACCAGGCCTCGTAGAACACGCGGCGCAGCGCCGCCGAAGCGGCGTCCGTGACCACCGCGACGTAGGTCGGCTGGTCCAGACCGAAGAGCCAGCCATCGAGCCCCTGCTCGCGCGCCCGCCGCTCGGCCTGCGCCACGATGCCGGCGTTGACGCCGGCGAGCTGCGCCGGATCGGTGAGGTGGTGCGACCAGGCGCTGGTCGCGTCGAGCACGTTCTCCTCGAACTTCGCCTGCAGCTGCGCCAGCTCGCTCATGATGCTCTTGAAGCGCAGTTTCCGTTCCCCGTCGAGCGCCACGCCCGCCTGGCGAAAATCATGCAGCGCGCGCTCCAGCACGGCGCGCTGCACGGCATCGAGGCGCGCTCCCTCGTGCGTGCGGATGTGCAGGTAGGCGCGGTACAGCGGCTCGCTCTGCGACAGATCGGTGTAGTACTCTGACAGCAGCGGCAGGCAGGCATTGTAGGCCGCGCGCAGCGCCTCGGAATTCATCACTCCGTTAAGATGACCGATCGGCGACCAGGTGCGGGCCAGGCGATGGCGCAGTTCCTCCAGCGGCACTACCACGCTGGCGAAGGTGGGTTCCGTCAGCCTGGCGATCTCGGCCAGGCGCGCGCGGCAGGCGCCCAGCAGTTCGGCAATGGCCGCTTCGATGTGCTCGGGGCGGATGTCCGCGAACGGCGGGAGCGGCGAGTCGGCGAGCAGCGGGTTGATGGGCTTGAGGGGCACGGCGGCCGTGCTGGTGGCAGGAGGCATCCGGCAAGAGTGCCAGAGCCCGGCCAGGATGGGAACCCGCAGCCGGGGGCAGGAGTCGGAGCATGGTCACAGATTACGATCTTATCGTCATCGGCGGAGGGAGCGGCGGCCTGGCCTGCGTGCAGCGGGCGGCGGAATATGGCGCCCGCGCGCTGCTGATTGAATCGCACCGGCTCGGCGGTACCTGCGTGAACGTCGGCTGCGTGCCCAAGAAAATCACCTGGTACGCGGCGCAACTCGCCCACGCCGTTCACGACGCCCCCGACTACGGTTTCGACCTGAGCCTGTCCGGCCACGACTGGGCGCTGCTGCGGCAGAAGCGCGATGCCTACATCGTGCGGCTCAACGACATCTACGCCGCCAATCTCGAGCGGAGCGGCGTCAGCCTGCTGCGCGCCCGCGCGACCCTCACCACCCGGCCCGGCGTGCAGGCCGGCGGCCACCACTATCGGGCCTCGCACATCGTGCTGGCGACCGGCGGACACGCGGTGGTGCCGGCGATCCCAGGCGCGGAGCTGGGCATCACCTCGGACGATTTCTTCACCCTGCCGGCGCGCCCGGCCGACGTCGCGATCGTCGGCAGCGGCTACATCGCGGTGGAGCTGGCCGGGCTGTTCTCGGCGCTTGGCACCCACACGACGCTGCTGGTGCGCGGCGAGCGGCTGCTCGGATGCTTCGACCCCTTCCTCGGCGTGCAGCTGCTCGACACCATGCGGGAAGAAGGCCTCGAGCCGCTCCTACACGCCACGCCCACCGCCCTGAGGCGCGACCCGCAGGGGAAGATCAACATCGACCTGGCCGATGGCCGCCGCGTCGGCCCCTTCGACACGGTGCTGTGGGCCATCGGCCGCAAGGCCTCCGTCGCCGGGCTGGGACTCGATGCGGTGAGAGTGCTCTGCGATGCCGCCGGCTTCGTGCGCACCGATCCTTTCCAGGAGACCAACGTGTCCGGGATCTATGCGATCGGGGATGCGACCGGGCGGGCACAGCTCACTCCGGTGGCGATTGCCGCCGGCCGCCGGCTCGCCGATCGGCTGTTCGGCGGCCAGAAGGACCGGCGGCTCGATTACGAGAATATTCCGACCGTGATCTTCAGCCACCCGCCGATCGGCACCGTGGGACTCACGGAGGCCGAGGCGCGCCGCCGGCATGGCGCGGCGGTCAAGGTCTACTCGACCGGCTTCGTGCCGCTGTATCACTCCATGACCACGCGCAAACCAAGGACGCTGATGAAGCTCGTTACCGTGGGGAGCGAGGAGCGGGTGGCCGGCGTGCACGTGATCGGCCCGGGCGCCGATGAAATGCTGCAGGGCTTCGCCGTCGCGGTGCGCATGGGCGCGACCAAGCGCGACTTCGACGACACGGTCGCCATCCACCCGACCTCGGCCGAAGAATTGGTGACGATGCGGTAGTACTATTGCAGGCTCGCCCGGAAGTTGAATCCGGTCCGTCTGCTCGCCGGTGCCAACGGCGCCAACCAGGTCGCCGAACTGGGAGACCCGCGTACGGCCTTGGGTCTCAAGGCGGTCGCAGCCATGGACCCTTATCAGCGGATCCACCAGGGTACGCGTTACCCGGCGATCATGCTGGCCGTGGGGCTCAATGACAGCCGCGTGCCGACCTGGGAAAGCGGGAAATTCGGTGCGCGCCTGCGCGCAGCATCAACGAGTGGCCAGCCGGTCTGGTTCAGGACCAATGCCGATGCAGGACACTTCAATGACTCGCTGGATGATGCCGCCGCGGAGTGGGCCGATGAAGCGGCGTTCCCGGAGCACGTGCTGCACTGAGGAGAAGATCCTCTACTTCGGTCGCGGGGCGATCGCGTCCGCCGTGATGAGCTGCGGCTCGATGTCGGTCGGCAGGTCCTGCAGGCGATCCAGCGCGGCCTGGACTTCGGGGCGGATCGCCCCGCTTTTCAGCAGCCGGTCGGCGGCGGCGGCATCGCCGCGGGCTTCCGCGGTGAGAAGTGCATGGTCCAGATCGCGGAAGGCGTCCTTGATGCGCTCGTAGTCGATCTCGAATTCGCCGCCGGCGCTGGTGTGCAGGGCGCCGTGGTCGATCAGGAAATTGATCTGCATGGCCATGCCGCGGCCGTGCGCCTCGATCGGACCGAATCTGAGGACGCGGAACATGGAGGCCAGGTAGGTGGTGTAGAGCTCCCGCTCTGAGTCGGGCCCCACGACGATTACCTGGTGCAACTGCATGGCCTTGGCGTGATCGAGCATGTACTGCAGGGCCCACAGGCCGGTGACGTCGGCCTTCGCTTCCTCGATCGGCGCATAGAGATTCTTGAGCTCCAGTCGCGGATTCGTGGCGCGATGGTCGACGGTGATCTGGTGCGGACCCAGGCCGTGCATGAGCTCGTGCGCGAGGATGTGCGTGAAGAACCAGTCGAAGCTCAGGTATTTCCGGGTCGGTGCCGTCAGCACCCGTGCCCCGATCGGCGCGAGGATCTGCCTGAACTTCGCCTCCTGCACATTCTTGAGCATGACGCGCTTGCTGCCCTTCTCCTGCACCACGCGGTCGTCATTGGGCAGGTTGTAGGCGGCGGTCGTGATGTTGTGGGCGCCGTCGCCGGCACTGATCACCTGGTTGACGACACGGATGGGCGACAGGGCGCCCAGCTTCGCGTTGCGGTACTGCGGATCCTCCGGGAGGTTGTCCTCCAGTTCCTGCAGGTGCTTCCCGAAAAATCCCAGCTTGGCGGTCTCGCGGTCATCGCGGATGTTCACGTAGGCCTCGAACGCCGCCTTGTAGCCGTACAGCTCATCGGTGTAGGTCTCATACGGCCCGATCGTGATGTCCAGCGGGGCGTCCAGGTCCATCCACGCGACATCGCTCTCGTAGTAGTCATTGCTGGCGAAGGCATCGGCGCGGGTCGTGAGGAAGCGCTTCAGGCTGGCATTGCCAGTCAGTGCCGCCGCTTCGCGCAGCAGGGCACCGATCCGGCCCAGGCGATCCTTGTACGCCTCGCTGTACGGCACGCTTTGATAGCAGCGTGCCGTGGCGCAGCCCGTCGCTGGCCGGATCACGCTGTAAAAGCCCTTCGCCTGCTCCGCCGCCGCCGGGGATAGCGTGGCCACCCAGGCATCGAAATCCGCGGTGGTCATGCCCTCCGGATAAAACGCGGCGCCCAGGGGCTTGCGCGCCGGGACCCCGGGGACGAAGGCCTTGAACCCGTCGAGCTCCGCCCAGGGCCCCTTGCTGAACCAGAAATAATGCAGGCGTGCGCGACCGAGCGGACTTTGATCGGCGCGCAGGCGCGTGTATTCGGCGGCGTTGCCACTCCACACCTGGTCCAGGTAGAGCTCATCGACGATGCGCGCCGCCTCGATCAGCTTGACCAGCGCCTTGCGATCGGCGCTCGAAAGGGCGCTCGTGTCGACCACCAGCGGGGTAGGCGCAAATCTCGCGCTCATCCGCCGCAGGTCGGCGAGGCTGGCGCCCGCATCCGCCTGGGCGGTGACGATCCCGGGAACAATGCTCGTGAGAGCCAGGGCGGCCAGCTGCAGGAATGACGGGCGCATACCTATCCTTGAGAGGGAGAATTGGATTACCGAAGCTTACCTCACGGCGGTCGGCTTGGGCCCGCTACGGCAAGCGCGCCACCAGCTCACCGAGCGCCTCGCCGACGGCACTGC
>JANXYA010000374.1 GCA_025350345.1 Gammaproteobacteria bacterium | reverse complement strand
AGGCGCGCCTGGCCGAGGCGGGCGTGGTCTTCTGTCCCTTCTCCGAAGCGGTCGCCTCCCACCCCGAGTTGATCGAGGAATACCTGGGGAGCGTCGTGCCCTACACGGACAATTTCTTTGCGACCCTCAATTCCGCGGTGTTTACCGACGGCTCCTTCGTCTACATCCCGCCCGGCGTGCGCTGCCCGATGGAGCTGTCGACCTATTTTCGCATCAACGCCGCGAACACCGGCCAGTTCGAGCGCACGCTGATCATCGCCGCCCCCGGCAGTCACGTGAGCTACCTGGAGGGCTGCACGGCCCCGATGCGCGATGAAAACCAGCTGCACGCCGCCGTCGTGGAGCTGATCGCGCTCGATGACGCGCAGATCAAGTATTCGACGGTGCAGAACTGGTACCCCGGGGATGCGCAGGGGCGTGGCGGCATCTACAATTTCGTGACCAAGCGCGGCGAATGCCGCGGGCGCAATTCGCGCATCTCCTGGACCCAGGTCGAGACCGGCTCGGCCATCACCTGGAAGTACCCGGGCTGCGTCCTGCGTGGCGAGAATTCGGTGGGCGAGTTCTATTCGGTTGCGACGGCCAACAACTACCAGCAGGCCGACACCGGCACCAAGATGATCCACATCGGCGCCAACAGCCGCAGCACGATCGTGTCCAAGGGCATCTCGGCCGGGCACGGCCAGAACACCTACCGCGGCCTGGTGAAGATCATGCCCTCGGCGCGTGGCGCGCGCAATTTCACGCGCTGCGATTCCCTGCTCCTCGGGCCGAAGTGCGGCGCCCACACCTTTCCCTACATCGAGACCCGCAATCCGGGCGCGACCGTCGAGCACGAAGCCAGCACCTCGCGCATCAGCGAGGACCAGCTGTTCTACTGCCAGCAGCGGGGCTTAAGCACCGAGGATGCCGTCAACATGATCGTCAGCGGCTTCTGCCGCGATGTCTTCAAGGAACTGCCGATGGAATTCGCCGTCGAGGCCCAGAACCTGCTGGCCGTCACGCTGGAAGGTGCGGTCGGATGAACGCCCCGCTCCTCAAGATCGACCAGCTGAGCGCGAGCGCCGGTGGCGCACCGGTCCTGCACGGCGTATCCCTTGAGGTCAACGCGGGCGAAGTGCACGCCATCATGGGTCCGAATGGCTCGGGCAAGAGCACGCTCGCGCATGTGCTCGCCGGCCGCCCCGGGTATGTGATCACCGGCGGCACGGTACGCTTCGATGGCGCCGACCTGCTGGCCCTGCCCGCCGAAGAGCGCGCGCGGGCGGGCCTGTTCCTCGGCTTCCAGTATCCGGTGGAAATTCCCGGTGTCAGCAACGCCTACCTGCTCAAGGCCGCGCTCAATGCCTGCCGGCGCCAGCGCGGCGAGCAGGACATCGACGCCTTCGACTTCCTCAACCTGGTGCGTGACAAGATGCGCACGATGCACATCGATGAGGCGTTGCTGACGCGCGGGGTCAATGAAGGCTTTTCGGGCGGGGAGAAGAAGCGCAACGAGATCCTGCAGATGCTGGTGATGGAACCCCGGCTGGCGCTGCTCGACGAGACCGATTCCGGCCTCGACATCGACGCGCTCAAGATCGTCGGCCGTGGCATCAACAGCCTGCGTGCAGCCGAACGCGCGGTCGTAGTGATCACACACTACCAGCGCCTGCTCGACTATGTCGTGCCCGACCAGGTGCACGTGCTGGCCCGTGGCCGCATCGTGCGCAGCGGCGATCGCGCCCTGGCGCTCGAGCTGGAGCGGCGCGGCTATGACTGGCTGCTCGAGGCGGCCCCGGCGATGGCATGAAGGCCCTGGAGCGCATCCTCGCGGACTTCGGCTCACCCGCGGACGCCGGGCCGGCGCGCCTGGCAGCGGCCGAGGCCTTAAGCACCCACGCCCTGCCCACCCGCCGCGATGAGAACTGGCGCTACGCCAACCTGCGCGCACTCGAAGCGGTGCGCACTTTCCTGCCCGGGCCAGCACCGAGCATCAGCCCGGCATTGCCACCGGCACTGCCCGGCTACTCGCGCCTGGTGTTCATCGACGGACGCCTCCAGCCGCAACACTCGCTCCCCGACACCGCGCTGCTCGGGAGCCTGCGTCGCAGTGCTGCCGGCAGCGCCGATGCCGGCCCGGTGCCCTTTGCGTTCAGCGGGGACGGGCGCTTTGGCCTCATCGCCCGCATGTTCGCCCCCGAGCCGATCGCCCTGCGTGTGGCGGGCTCCCTCGCACTGGAACTCATTTCGATCACCACCGCACAGGCCTGCGGGAGTTACCTCGAGCTCGACCTGGAGCTTGCAGCCCACGCACAACTCGAACTGGTGGAACGGCACCTGGGCGGCGCCGGTCCCACGGGCCTGAGCTGCGTCCAGGTGGACCTGCAGCTCGCCGAACAGGCGCAATCGACGCACACGCGATTGCTGCAGGGCGCGCCCGACGCGCTGCACTACGACACGGTCGCGGTCACGGTCGGCGCGGGCGCTCAGTATCTGCTGCGCCAGGTAAGCGCCGGCGCCCAGACCGCCCGCAGCACCATCCAGGTGCGCCTCAGCGGACGCGAGGCCCGGACGCAGATCCGCGCCCTGGCCACCGCACACGAGGCGCAGGTCTGCGATGCCTTGTTCACCGTGCTGCATGAAGCGCCGGGCACGCGGAGCGATCAGCTGTTCCGCGGCATCGCCAGCGATCGCGCGCACGTCGCCTGCAGTGCGGACGTGCAGGTGAGCGCGGGCGCGCCGGGCGCCAGGGTGGTGCAATCGCTCCGCGGCCTGATCGATGGCGCCGGCGCCGAGGTGGATCTGCGCCCGCGGCTCACGATCAACACGGACGAGGTTCAGGCCGCCCACGGCGCGACCACCGGGCGGCTGGATGAGGACCTGCTCTTTTACCTGCTGGCGCGCGGACTTTCACCCGTCGAGGCGCGCTCGCTCCTGAAGTGGGCGTTTCTGGCCGAGGCGCTCAACGCGATCGACGCGCCCGCCTTGCGGCGCGCGGCCGGCCAGGGCGCCGCGGCCCGTCTCGCCGATACTCCGGCGACGGAACTGCTGCAGTGAATGCACCGCCCGCCAGGCTCGCCGACCCTTATGCGGACGCTGAAGGAAGGCTCCGTGCCGAGCGGGTGCGCGCCGACTTTCCGATCCTGGAGCGCGAGGTGCACGGCCGTCCGCTCGTATATCTCGATAGCGCGGCATCCTCGCAACAGCCGCGGGCGGTGCTCGAGGCGACCGAGCATTACGCCACGACCAGCCACGCCAACGTGCATCGCGGCGTCCACACCCTCAGCCAGGAGGCCACCGCCGCCTTCGAGGCGGCACGCGAGAGCGTGCGGCGCTTCATCAATGCGCGCAAGCCCAGCGAGATCATCTTCACCCGCGGCACCACCGAGGCCATCAACCTGGTGGCGCGCTCCTGGGGCGGAACCCAGCTGGCTGCCGGCGATGAGGTGCTGATCACCTACCTCGAGCATCACGCCAACATCGTGCCCTGGCAACTGGCCTGTGCCGCGGCCGGCGCGCGCCTCATCGCCGCGCCCCTGACACCCGCGGGCGAGCTCGAGCTCGGCGCGTTCCTGGAGCTGCTCGGGCCCCGCACCAAAATGGTGGCGCTCGCCCACGTGTCCAACGCGCTCGGCACGACACTGCCGGTGGCGCAGGTCATTGCGGCCGCGCACGAGCGGGGCGTGCCGGTGCTGCTCGACGGCGCCCAGGCGATAGCCCACCAGCGGGTGGATGTGCAGCAGCTGGATTGCGATTTCTACGCCTTCTCAGGCCACAAGATGTACGCGCCGACCGGCATCGGGGTGCTCTACGGGCGCGAATCGCTCCTGCGGGCGATGCCACCCTGGCAAGGCGGCGGCGACATGATCCTGAGCGTGAGCATTGCGCACAGCACCTACAACGAGCTGCCGTGGAGGTTCGAGGCCGGGACACCCAACATATCCGGTGCGATCGGGCTGGCCGCCGCCATCGACTATCTGGAGGCGCTGGGCCGCGATCGCGTCGCCGCCCACGAGCAGCGCCTGCTGCTGCTGGCGACGGCGCAGCTGGCTGCCATCCCCGGACTGCAGCTCATCGGCACGGCGCGCGAGAAAGCCGCCGTCATTTCCTTCACGCTGCGCGGCGTGCACCCGCACGACATCGGCACCATCCTCGATCAGGAAGGCATCGCGATCCGCACCGGACACCACTGCGCCATGCCGGTGATGACCTACTACGGGCTGGCGGCCACGGCCCGGGCTTCATTCGGTTGCTACAGCACCGAGGCGGACATAGAGCGCCTGCTGGCGGGCCTGGAGCGCGTGCGCGAGGTGTTCGCCTGATGGACATCCGCGAGCTGTACCGCGACGTGATCCTGGATCACAACCGCAGCCCCCGCAATTTCGGCCGGCTCGAGCCGGCCGACGCCGAGGCGCTGGGCCACAATCCGCTGTGCGGCGATTCGCTCAGCCTGACGCTGCGCCTGGCCAACGACCGGCTCAGTGAAATCCGCTTCAACGGGCAGGGCTGCGCCATCTCGGTGGCCTCCGCCTCCATGATGAGCGAGGCGGTCAGCGGCAAATCGCTGCCTGAGGTCGAGGCGCTGTACCGTGAGGTGCACGCCCTGTTCACCGAGCCGGCGCACGTGCCCGCGCTCCCGCTGGGCAAGCTGATGGCGCTCGGCGGCGTGCGCGAATTCCCCGCCCGCGTCAAGTGCGCGAGCCTGTGCTGGCACACGCTGCACGCCGCCCTGCAGCGCCATGCCGCCGGCGAGCGCCCCACGGTCTCCACGGAATGAGCATGGCCGGATACGACAACGAACCGGTGATCCTCAGCCGCGACGTGGCAGCGGTCATCGTGCCGGCCGGCACGCCCATCACGCTCAAGCAGGGGCTCGCCGGCTATATCACCCAGGCCCTGGGCGGCAGCTTCACGCTCTACATCGAGGGCAACCTCTACCGCATTGCGGGCGCGGAGGCGGACGCCATTGGCAAGGAGCGTGTGCAGGCCCCGGAGCTGCCGCCCAACGCCACCGAGGCGGACGTGAAGGAGCTGGCCTGGGCGCAGATGCGCCGCTGCTTCGATCCGGAGATCCCGATCAATATCGTCGATCTGGGCCTGGTCTATGCCTGCGACGTCTCTGCCAATGAAGACGGCACCCGCCAGCTGAGCGTCACCATGACCCTCACCGCCCCGGGATGCGGGATGGGCGAGGTGCTCGTCCAGGATGTACGCGACAAGCTCGAAATCATCCCCACGGTGAGCAAGGCGGACGTGCAGCTGGTCTTCGATCCGCCCTGGAGCCAGTCCATGATGTCCGAGGCCGCGCGGCTGCAGACGGGCATGATGTGGTGATCACCCCTCGCCTGCCGTGCCCGAACTGATCCTGATGCGTCACGCGCAGGCCGCGCCGGCCGAGCCGGGTGCGGATGATTTCACGCGCCCACTCACCGCCGCGGGGCGCCGGGCCGCGGCCCAGGCCGCCAGAGCGCTCGCCGCAGACGGGGTGCGGATCGAGCGCGTCCTGCTGAGCCCCGCAAATCGCACGCGGGAGACGGCGGCGATCGTGGCGCGC
>JANXYA010000353.1 GCA_025350345.1 Gammaproteobacteria bacterium | reverse complement strand
CTCGCGCTGATCGATTTCGGCATGGCCAAGCAGGCCGCGCTGCAGATGGACCTCACCGACAAGGGTCTGATCTTCGGCACGCCGCACTACATGAGTCCGGAGCAGGGGCACGGGCAGCGGCTCGACGCGCGGAGCGACCTGTACAGCCTCGGCATCGTGCTCTACGAGATGCTGACGGGGGATAAGCCCTATCGGGCCGACAATCCCATGACCGTGCTCTACATGCACCGCAATGCGCCGATACCCCGCCTCGATGAGCGCCTGGAGCTGCTCCAGCCGCTGCTCGATTGCCTGCTGGCCAAGGAGCCCGGCGATCGCTACGCCAATGCCCAGCAGGCCGCCCAGGCGATCGGCGCGGCGCGCGAGCAATGGCTCGATCGGGCGGATGTGGCGTGAACTTGCCCGCTCTATTGGCGCCCACCCCGGAGCGCTGGCTGCGGGCGGCAGTGGAAGGCTGGTCCGAGATCCTGCTCGATCACGCCACCTGCGAGAAGAAGGCGGCCTCGAGCGCCCTGGCGCTGATCTTTGCCTATCCGGAGTTCGAACGGCAGAACCTGGCCCTGGCGCGCCTGGCGCGCGAGGAACTGCGTCACTTCGAGCAGGTGAGCCGCATGCTCGAGCGGCTCGCGGTGCCGTTTCGCCGCCTGCGTCCGGGCCGCTACGCCGCGGGTCTGCGCGCGGCCTTGAGCACCCACGAGCCGCTGCGGCGAGTGGACCTGATGCTGGTAGGCGCCATTATCGAGGCGCGCTCCTGCGAGCGCTTCGGGCTCCTCGCGCCGCGCCTGCCCTCGCCGCTGGGTGGTTTCTATGCCGATCTGGAGCGTGCCGAGGCGCGCCACGGCGAACTGTACCTGGAGCTCGCAGCCGAGGCGGCCGGCGGCCACGGCGCTGAAGAACTCGACTGGCGCGCGCGCCTCAGGGAACTCGCCGCGCTCGAGGCGCAGCTGATCAACGCCGAGGACTCACAGCTGCGATTTCACTCCGGCCCGCCGCGCGGGAGCGAGAGCAACTCGTAGCCGCGCGCGTCCCAGCGCAGGCAACTGCCCTGTTCGTACCAGGCACCGAGCACGATTCGGTGCGCAGGCGCGCCATCCAGGACGAACTCGTGGATGGCCGGCCGGTGCGTGTGCCCATGGATCAGTTTGCGGACTGCGCACTCGCTCATGACGCGCACGACGGCCTCTTCGCTGGCGTCCATGATCCGCGCGGCCGCCATGCCCGTATGGGCCCGGCTCCCGGCGCGGGCCTCCTCGGCCAGCACTCGCCGCGTCGCCAGCGGCAAGCGCAGGAACCGCCGCTGCCAGGCAGGCTTGCGCACCACGCTGCGCAGGCGCTGGTAGGCGAGGTCGGCCGTGCACAGCGCATCGCCGTGCGTGAGCAGCACACGCTCGCCGTACAGATCGATGATCGTCGGGTCGGCGAGCAGCGCGCAGCCGGTGCGCTGCTCGAAGCCTGAGCCGAGCAGGAAGTCCCGGTTGCCGTGACAGACGTGGCAGGCCACGCCGGCATCGCTCAAGTCCCGCAGCGCCGTGCAGACACCGGTGCGCTGCGCGTCGTCGTCGTCATCGCCGACCCACGTCTCGAACAGGTCGCCGAGGATGTACAGCGCGTCGGCCTCGCGTGCCGATCCTCGCAGGAAGGAGCCGAACTGCGCGAGCGCCGCGGGGAAGGCGGCGTCGAGGTGCAAATCGGAAACGAACAATGTGGTCAAGATGCACTCATCCGAAAGGGGCTGCAGCCGCGGCAGCCATGCCGCGTGCGCTCAGCCGGTCCAGTACCGTAACATTGTAAGGATGAACGCCGCCGCCGTCGTGACCCGTTTTGCCCCGAGCCCCAGCGGTGAACTGCACCTCGGCAATGTGCGCACCGCGCTGTTCAACCTGCTGCTGGCACGGCGCCTTGGCGGGCGCTTCCTGCTGCGCATCGAGGATACCGATGCGGCGCGTACCACCGATGAGCACGTCGCCGCCCTGGAGCGCGACCTCACCTGGCTGGGACTCGCATGGGATGAAGGTCCGCTGCGCGACGGCGGCACCGGTCCCTACCGCCAGTCACAGCGGGGCGGCATCTATGCGCCACTCCTGGCGCGCCTCGAGGGCGGAGCGGCAGCCTATCCCTGCTTTTGCAGCAGCCAGGAGCTCGAGCTCAGCCGCCGCGCGCAGCTGACTGCCGGCCGGCCGCCGCGCTATGCCGGCACCTGCGCGCAGCTCGATGCGCGCGAGATCGAGCGCCGCCGCGCCTCCGGTGCTCCCGCGACGCTGCGCTTTCGGGTGCCGCCGGATCGGCAGCTGAGCTTCGATGATCTCGTGCACGGAGTGCAGCAGGTGGATTGTGCCCACATCGGCGACTTCGTCATCCGGCGGGAAGACGGCACGCCCGCATTCTTCTTTGCCAACGCCGTGGACGATTCGCTGATGCGCGTCACGCACGTCCTGCGCGGCGAAGACCATCTGGCCAATACGCCACGGCAGCTGCTGGTGCTCGAGGCGCTCGGCATGCGCGCGCCGCGCTACGGCCATCTGCCGCTGCTCACCGGCGCCGATGGCACGCCGCTGTCCAAGCGCACCGGCGCCCAGACGCTGCGCGAGCTGCACGAGGCCGGGTACAGCGCCACCGCAATCTGCAATCACCTGTTCCGCCTCGGCCATTCGAGCGCCGAGGCGGCCAGCCTGACGCTGGCGGACATGGCGGCGCATTTCGACATCGGCCACCTGCAGCGCGCCAGCGCGCGCTTCGATCCCGTGCAGCTGCGGCACTGGCAGGGATTGTGGGCGCACGCGCTTGAGCCTGCGGCGGCGCTCGCCTGGCTCGAGCCCTTCCTGCCCTTAGGCGCGACACCGGCGCAGCGCACGGCCTGCATCGCGGCATTGCAGCCCAACCTGGTCGCGGCAAGTGATATTGTGGACTGGCTTCCGGTCGTGTTCGGCGGGGAGCTGCGCTGGGAGGATCCGGCGCGGGCCGCCGTCGCGGCGGCCGGCGCGGAGTTTTTCCGCCTGACGGCCGCGGCCGCGGCCCAGGCCGCCGACCTCGGCGCCCTGCGCACGGCCAGCGGCCGAGCGGGCGCGGCGTTCTTTGCCCCATTGCGCGCCGCGCTCACCGGGCGGTTGCACGGCCCTGAGCTCGGGCCGCTGCTCAAGGCCATGTCGCCCGGGCTAGCCCGCGAGCGGCTCGCGGCCTGGGCACGTTGAGTATCGGACCTGACGGAAAGGCTTGTGCAACCGTGCTGCAGATTCACAACTCACTGACGGGCCGCAAGGAAGTCTTCACGCCGATCAAGCCCGGCCAGGTGAGTATGTATGTCTGTGGCGTCACCGTATACGACTACTGCCACCTCGGTCACGCGCGCTTCCTGGTGGTGTTCGACCTGGTGCGCCGCTACCTGCGCTATCGCGGCTATCGGGTGACCTATGTGCGCAACATCACCGACATCGACGACAAGATCATCAGGCGCGCGGCGGAGAACGGCGAGCCGATCGATGAGCTCACGGCACGCTTCATCACGGCCATGGACGAGGATTGCGCGGCGCTCGGCTGCGAGCGTCCGGATCACGAGCCGCGCGCGACCGGATATATCAGCGGCATCATCGCCCTGATCGAGCGCCTGATCGCCAAGGATCTGGCCTACGTGGCCACAGATGGCGATGTGTGCTACGCCGTGGCCCGCTTCCCGCGTTACGGGCGCCTGTCGGGCAAGCGCCTGGAGGACCTGCGCGCCGGTGCGCGCGTGGAGGTGGATACGGCCAAGCGCGATCCGCTCGATTTCGTGCTGTGGAAGCGCGCCAAGCCGGATGAACCCGCCTGGGACTCACCCTGGGGGGCGGGCCGCCCGGGCTGGCACATCGAGTGCTCGGCCATGTCCACGGCCATTCTTGGTGAGCATTTCGACATCCACGGCGGCGGGAGTGACCTGAAGTTCCCGCATCACGAGAACGAGATCGCGCAGTCCTGCGGGGCGAGCGGGGCCGCCTTCGTCAACGTGTGGATGCACAACGGCTTCGTCAATGTCGATGACGTCAAGATGTCGAAGTCGCTCAATAATTTCTTCACGCTGCGCGAGGTGCTGCCGCGCCTGCGCCACCCGGAAGTCATGCGGGCCTTCCTGCTCTCGAGCCACTACCGCGGCCCGATCAACTACGCGACCGCCCAGCTCGACCAGGCCGATGGGGCGCTGACGCGCCTGTACACGGCCCTGCGCGGCGTGGCCGCAGCCCATGCGCCATCCGCCGCCGCGGCCCGCTCGCGCTTCGAGCGCGCGCTCGACGATGATTTCAACACACCGGAAGCCTTTGCGGTGCTGCAGGACCTGGCGCGCGAGCTCAATGGGGCGCGAGCTGCCGGTCGCGATGACCAGGCCGCGGCGCTCGCGGCGGAGCTGCGCCGCCTGGGCGGCGTGCTGGGCGTGCTCCAGGAAGATCCGGAAGTCTGGTTCCGCCTGCAGGCCGCCCAATTCGAGGACGTGGAGCAGGGCGCGGTGCAGCTCGATGAGGGGCAGATCGAGGAGCGCATTGCGGCGCGCCTGGCGGCGCGTGCGGCGCGTGATTTCGCGGCCGCCGATCGCATTCGGGGCGAGCTCGCCGCCGCCGGCGTGCAGCTCGAGGATCAGCCAGGCGGCCGCACGATTTGGAGACGGGAATGAAAAAGGCATTGATCTGCGGCGTGTCGGGGCAGGACGGCGCATATCTGGCGCAATGGCTGCTCGAGCGCGGCTACGAGGTCTATGGCACTTCGCGCGACGCGGAAGCACGCGGCTTTGCCAATCTGGCCCGGCTCGGCATCAACGAAAAAGTCACAAAGATCTCGATGGCGATCAATGACTTTAGAAGTGTATTGCAGGTCATTTCGAAAGTGATTCCGGGCGAGATTTATAGCCTGGCCGGGCAGAGTTCGGTGGGCCTGTCTTTCGAGCAGCCCGTGGAGACGCTGGAGAGCATCTCCATGGGCACGCTGAACCTGCTCGAGGCGATGCGTTTCCTCGGCCGGCCCATTCGGCTGTACAGCGCGGGCTCGAGCGAATGCTACGGCGACACCGGCGGCGCGCGCGCCGTGGAGGGCACGGCGTTTCGGCCCCGCAGTCCCTACGCCGTGGCCAAGGCCACGGCGCACTGGCTGGTGGCGAACTACCGCGACGCCTACGGCCTGCACGCGAGCACGGGCATCCTCTTCAACCACGAATCCCCGCTCCGCTCGCGCCGCTTCGTGACGCGCAAGATCGTGGCGGCCGCCTGCGCCATCGCGCGCGGGAGCCGGGAGCGACTGACGCTCGGCAACCTGCAGATCCACCGCGACTGGGGCTGGGCGCCGGAGTACGTGGAAGCGATGTGGCTCATGCTGCAGCAGGAGAGGGCGGATGACTACGTGATCGCGACCGGCGCGGCGCATTCACTGGCGCAGTTCGCCGCCGCCGCATTTGAGCACTTTGGGCTCGACTGGCAGCAGCACACCGACAGCTCGGCCGCTCTGTTCCGTCCCGCGGACATCGACTACAGCTGTGGCGATGCCGCCAAGGCGGCGCGGATCCTGAACTGGCGCGCCCGCTTTGCGATGCCGGAAGTCGTAAGCGCCATGGTCGAGGCCGAGATGGCTGAGGCCACCTCGTCGTGAGCGCGACGGACGGCACCCTGCATTCCGCCTGCCCCCTGTGCGCGAGACCTGAAGCCAGCGAATATGCCCGCCACCCCACGGTGCTGTGGGTGAAGTGCGCGTGCGGCCTGATCTACAAGAAGTGGACCGCGGAGCAGGCGCCGGCGACGCGGCCCTTCAATCCGGCGAGCACGGCGTATTCCCGGCGCTGGCGCCATCGGGTGGGCAAGTCCCGCGAACAGATCCGCGATGTCCTGAATCACGTGGCGCCCGGCCCATTGCTGGACATCGGTTGCTCGCTGGGCTACACGCTGCGCGCCGCACAGCAGCTCGGGATGGCCGCGACGGGGCTGGAGTATGACGCGGGGGTCGCCGCTTTTTGCCGCAGCAAGGGCTATACGGTGGAGGTGGGCAGTATGACGGCCATGCCCTTCGCAGACGGCGCCTTCCAGATCGTCGTCATGAAGCACGTGCTCGAGCACACGTCCGACCCGCGCGCCGCGCTGCGCGAGGTGCGGCGTGTGCTGCGTCCGGGCGGTGGAGTGTTCATCGCCGTGCCCTTCGGCGCCTACCGCGGGGCGGTGAGCCAGCCAGCGCGCCACAAGTTCTTCCAGCCCTCCGAGCCCACCACCGGGCACGCCATCTACTACACCCCTGAGACCCTGTCACGGCTCCTGGGCGAGGAGGGGTATCGGGTCGTCCGTGTGCATCCGCACCTGCTGCATCGCACGGCGGGCGTGCCGCGCCGGCTGGCGCAGCTTGTCATGGCACCGCTCCGCTGGTCGATCGAGCGCTTGCGCGACGCGGCCCGCATCCGCAAGGAGTTCTGGGTGGTGGCGGTCAGCGGCGAGCCAAACCGCCAGGTGGGCCGCCGTGCCTGATGTCTATCAAGGCAAGGCCCTGGTGAGAAATCTCCTGGCCCACGTGGGCCTGCGCCGCTACCGCCGCGCCGATACGCTGCTGCGATTGCTGCGGCGATTCGAGGTCGACGTCGTGCTGGACGTGGGCGCCAATGCCGGGCAGTTCGGCCGCCACCTGCGGGCCATGGGGTATCGTGGCCGCATGGTCTCCTTCGAGCCGCTGGCGCAGCCGTACGCCAAGCTGAAGTCCAATACCGCCACGATCGCGAACTGGCAGGCTGTGCAACTGGCCTTGGGCGACGTCGATGAGACACGCAGCATCCACGTCGCGGGGAATTCCCAGAGTTCATCGTTCCTGGATATGTTGCCGCAGCACCTGGCGGCGGCGCCGAAATCCGCCTACGTCGGCACGGAGTCGGTGAGCGTCCGCAGGCTGGATGGCGTCTTTGACCAGTATTGCGCCGCTCAGGAACGCGTCTTCCTGAAGATCGATACCCAGGGCTTCGAAGCGGCCGTCCTGCGCGGGGCTGAGCGCTCTCTGGCGCGC
>JANXYA010000365.1 GCA_025350345.1 Gammaproteobacteria bacterium | reverse complement strand
CGCCTGCGCCGCGGCGGTGCGGCGCGATTTTGGCCGCATTGCGCTGCTGATCAACAACGCCGGCATCGTCAGCAGTTTCCGGCGACGCTCGGCGGACGGCTTCGAGTTGTGCTTCGCGACCAATCATCTCGGCCCCTTCCTGCTCACGCGGCTGCTGCTCGATCGCCTCTCCCCTGCCGCACGAATAGTCAATGTTGCTTCGTGGATGCACGTCCGGGGGCGCCTGGATCTGCAATCGATCGATGCGCGGCGGGCGCCCTACAGCCCCACCCAGGCCTACGCGCAATCCAAGCTTGCCAACGTCATGTTTACCTTCGCCCTCGCTCGCCGGCTGGAGGGGCAGGACATCACCGTCAATTGCCTGCATCCGGGCGTGGTGGCAACCAACCTGCTGCCGCGTTTGCTGCGCGCCTTCTACCGCCTGACCGGCCGAGCGATGATTGACGCCGAGCGCGGCGCGCGCACGAGCCTGTACCTGGCCCTGGCCCCGGAGGTCGCCGGCATGAGTGGCCGTTACTTCGATGAGCAGCAGCGCGAGCGGGCCGCCTCGGCGCTCGCCCGCGACGTACAGCAGCAGGAACTGCTCTGGGAGGCCAGCGAGCGCTGGACGGACCTGCCACCGCGCCCTTAACTCGCGGACCCGTAGTCCGGAGCGAGCCGCGTCAGCATGGCGAGCGGCATGGCACCACGGCGCAGGATCTCGTGGAATGAGCGCAGATCGAAGCGCGCGCCGGCGTGCGCCCGCGCCGCCTCGCGCGCGCGCAGCCATTCGAGGTGCCCGATCTTGTAGGTGCAGGCCTGGCCTGGCCAGATGCAATAACGGTCGATCTCGCCGCGTACCCGGTTTGCCGGCAAAGCCGTGACGTCAATCATGTAGTCGATGGCGCGCTCGCGACTCCAGCGCAGGGCGTGCATGCCCGAGTCCACCACCAGCCGCACCGCGCGAAACAGCATGGACTGCAGGTAGCCAATGCGGCCGAGGGGATTGTTCTCATACATGCCCAGTTCGTCCGCCAACTGCTCGGAGTACAGCGCCCAGCCCTCGCCATAGGCGTCGAAGTCCATGACCGTAGTCCGCAGTAACGGCGTTTCCTTAGCCGCAAGCGCGATCGCCCCCTGCCACTGGTGCCCGGGAAAGGCTTCGTGATAGGTCAGGGTCGGTAGCCCCAGCTTCGGCCAGTTCGCGGTGTCCTTGAGATTGATGTAGTAGCGACCGGGGCGCGATCCGTCCAGTGGCGCGATCTCCGCATAGCCCAGAGGCGCGCCGTCCTGGATCTCTGGCGGCACACGCACGATCTCGAGCGGGGCCGCCGGCAGCGTGCGAAACGCCTGCGGCAGTCGCGCGCGCACCGCCTCGGCCTGTGCCCGCAACGATTCGAGGAGCGCTTCCCGCCCCGCGTCGTCGTTGGGAAAGAGCTGGTCGGGGCGCCGCGAGAGCGTCTGCACCCGGGCGGCGACGGATCCGGCCGTATAGCCCTGCTCGCGCAGCAACTTATCGAGCCTGGCCGAGATCTCGCTGACCTGATCGAGCCCCAGGCGGTGCACTTCCTTGGGCGTACGCTCGGTGGTCGTCTGGAACGCGAGCGCCGCGGCATAGTAGGCCTCGCCGTCGGGCAGCTTCCACACGCCCGCATCATGCTTCGCGCTCCGGCGGAGCTCCGTGGCGAGCTCGCGCTGCCGGTCGAGCGCGGGATAAATCTGCTTGTCGACAATGGCAGCGGCCCGGGCGCCCCATTCGCCGGCCAGACCCGCCCGGGCAGCGCGTTGCGACAGGGAAGTTACCAGACCGTTGTCCGCCGCGGCTCCGGCGCGCAGTTTCGCGACCTGTCCGATCCCGGTGTCGAGAGTAAAGTCGGGCGCCAGGACGCCTCGCGCCGCCTGTTCTCGCAGCGCCTCGGTTGATGCGTCAAGCGCGGCCGAAAACGCCGCCAGTCGCGCCAGATAGGCCTCCGCGTCCTCCACCGTGCGTACCGGATGTTGTGCATCCAGGAAGTCGGGCACGCTCTGGTATGGTCCGCTCAATTGACTGAAGACATAGGGCGAGTAGCCCGTGACGATGATTTCACCGAACGGAAACCGGCCGGTGCCTGCGACGAGGTGCTCGAGCCACCAATCGACTACGTCGCGATCGACCCGGGCGTTCGCCGAGAGTTGTGCGCGATCGATGCGGCGCAGGCGCTCGAGCCTCGACTTGCACGTCGCGAGCCAACGGCCGGGGCCCTGCAATGTGTAGTCATCCAGGCGGCTCCGGCATGCCGTGCGCGACCCGGTATCGAGACCCAACCCCGTTGCAGACTGCGGCCGCTCATTGAGCACCTCGTCCAGAAAGGTATCGAGGAGCGCATGGAGCCGCTCGTCCTCGGCGCCCGCAGCCGCGACGGCAACGGCGCTGCGCTCCAGCATCGCGGTCGCGGCGAGGGCGGCCGACCAGCGTACGAACAGGCGACGGTCCATGAATACTTACTCCTCTTCCCGGCAGTGAGTTTCCGCGCCCAGGCTATCCCGAAAGGGCCGCGGCAAGAAACGGCAAGCTGACGTCCATGCGGTAATCGACACTGGAATGGTCATCTGGAAATTCTTCGTAGCGATGCGCGACCTGCTGGCGCCGGAGGGACCGGCTCAGGCGACGTGCGCCGTAGAGGAGATCGAACTGATCAACATCCCCGCAATCGATGTACAGCGCCTTGAGCTGGACCAGGTCCGCCCCTTTCCTCTCCACCATGTTGACAGGGTCCCACTTCCTGAAATTCGCCCAGCGCTCTGGAATGAGCTCGGCGGTATCGGGGTCCAGTGGCAGGCGTACACCCATGTAGGCTTCGCGGTCCGGATCGTAGCTGGCGCACATGCCCAGCATCTCCAGGTGCTGAATGTCCTCGTCCCTGGCCTTTGGCCGGGCGAAAAATCCCTCCAGCCAGGCGCGGATGCCGCCAGCCTTGGCGAGTACCGGCAGCATCTTGACCAGATGCGGCAGGTAGCAGGTCTCGAAGCCCATGTCGCCTGAATGGCAGGCGGCGGCGGCCCAGAAGTCGGGGCGCTGCATCGCATGCACAATGGCGCCATAGCCGCCCGAGCTCTTGCCGAAAACCCCGCGCCGACCGCGACCGCCACAGCGAAATTCTTGCTCGATATACGGCACGGCCTCCGCGACGAGGAAATCCGCCCAGGCACCCATGGCCGCGCTGTTGATGTACTGATTGCCGCCCAGCCTGGTGAAGCAATCCGGAAACGCGACCACCACGGGCGGCATGGCGCCTGCGCCGATCAATCGATCGAGGCGCTCGGGCACGTTTTCGCCAAAATTCTTCCAGTTGGTGTGCGCCGGCCCTCCCCCGGTGTAGCCCACGAGGTCGACGAGCAGTGGCAGCCCGGCGCCACTCTGTCCGCTCGGCACATAGACATCAATGACGCGGTCGGTGGGATCGCCCAGCAGATTATTTTCCAGGACGGCGCTGTGGAGGCGCAGGCGGCGTACAGTCCCTGCAGTGCCTGAAAGTGTGCGTCGCATGAGCGCAGTGTAGCCCTTAGGCAGGCCGGCTCACCACCTGCAGGCCGGGCGAGTGCCGGCCTTACTGCGGCCCCATGCGTATGGCGCCGTCGAGGCGGATGGTCTCACCGTTGAGCATCGGCAGTTCAAAGATGTTCTGCACCAGCTGCGCAAATTCCTCGGGTCGGCCAAGCCGCTGCGGAAACGGCACCTGCTTGCCCAGGGAATCCTGGATCTCCTGCGGAATCTGTCCGACCATTGCCGTATGGAAAGTACCCGGCGCGATCGCCACGCAGCGGATGCCGAACCTGGCGAATTCCCGCGCCATCGGCAAGGTCATGCCCGCGACCGCGGCCTTGGTCGCGGCGTAGGCCGCCTGG
>JANXYA010000329.1 GCA_025350345.1 Gammaproteobacteria bacterium | reverse complement strand
CGGGCCACTGGTATTTCTCGCTCAAAGATCGCGACGCGCAGCTGCGCTGTGCCATGTTTCGCCAGCGCAATACCCTCGCCCTGTTCACGCCGCGCGAAGGCCAGCTGGTGATGGCGCGCGGGCGAGTCAGCCTCTACGAGGCGCGTGGCGACTACCAGCTGCTGGTCGAGCAGCTTGAAGACGCGGGAATCGGCGTCCTGCAACTTGCCTATGAGCAGCTGCGCGCACGCCTCAGCGCCGAAGGACTGTTTGCAATCGAGCGCAAACGGAGCCTGCCCGCGGCCCCGACGCGCGTCGGGGTGATCACCTCCCCCACCGGCGCCGCCCTGCGTGACATCCTGCGCGTGCTCGCCGACCGCTTTCCGGCGGCCGGCGTGCTGATCTACCCCGTGCCCGTGCAGGGAGCCACCGCGGCCCCGGCCATCGCCGCGGCGCTCGACCTGGCGAGCGAGCGCGCCGAATGCCAGGTGCTGATCCTGGCACGCGGCGGCGGCTCGCTCGAGGACCTGTGGGCATTCAACGACGAGCGGGTGGCCCGCGCACTGGCGCGCTGCACGATTCCTGTGGTGGCTGGCATCGGCCACGAGACGGACGTGACGATCGCTGATTTCGCGGCCGACCTGCGTGCACCGACGCCCACCGCCGCGGCCCAGCTGGTCGTGCCGGATCGTCGCGAATGGCTGCAGCGGCTCGCGCAGCTGGCGGCTCGCTTTGGCAACGCCGTGCGCCGCCAGCTGCAGGGAGCGGCCTCCCAGCTGCACGCCCAGCGCGAGCGACTGCAGCGTGCGCATCCGGGCGTCCGGCTGGGACAGCACGCCCAGCGTGTCGATGAGCTCGAGCTGCGCCTGCGCCGCGCGCTCGGCGGCCGGCTGCGCCAGATCAGCTCGCGGTTGGAGCTGGCGGCCCGCGCCCTGAGCGCCGTCAGCCCGCTGGCGACGCTGGAGCGTGGCTTCGCCATCGTCGCACGCGGTGCCGATGGCGGGCTCGTGCGTCGTGCCGCGGAGCTGCGGGTGGGTGAGGATATCAAGGCGCGCTTCGCCGACGGGATCGTCGGCGCCCGCGTCACCACGGGACGCGAACCTTGAGGACACGCTGGGCGGGGCTGCTGCTCGTTGTGATGGGCACCTCGATCTGGGCGGCTGCCGCGGCGTCTGCCGCGGCAGGCCCCGCCCTGCCCCGCAATCGCACCGTACCCGGTGGCGTGGTGGTGTTACATGTAACGGCAGGAAATCCGGAAACACCCAAGGCATTCCTCGGCACGGCACCTGTCATGCTCGTGCCGCATGGCACCGAGTGGCTGGCGATCGTCGGCATCCCCCTGTCGCAACCGCCCGGCGTGGCCAGTATCGACATCAGGGATACGGCAGGGTCGCCGACCCGACTGACCTTCAGGGTGCTGCCAGCCCATTACCACACCCAGCGGCTGAAGGTGTCACCCGCGCAGGTGGACCTCGCCGCGGCCGACCTGCAGCGCGTCACCGGCGAGCGCGCGCACCTCCAGGCGGCGCTCGCCACCTTCTCGCCTCAGACACCCGCAACCCTGCGGCTGCTCGTGCCCGTGGCCGGCAAGCGATCGAGCTCCTTCGGACTGCGGCGCATCTTCAATGGCGAATCGCGCGATCCGCACAGCGGCATGGACATCGGCGCCCCGCTGGGCACCGTCGTAATCGCCGCGGCGGACGGTCTCGTCATCGACGTGGGCGACTATTTCTTCAATGGCAACACGGTGCTCGTCGATCACGGCTCCGGGTTGATCACGATGTACTGCCATCTGGCGAGCATCGGTGTGCACCCGGGCCAGCACCTGACCAGCGGCGAGCCACTGGGCACCGTCGGCGCCACCGGCCGCGTCACGGGCCCGCACCTGCACTTCGGCGTGGCGCTCAACCGCGCCTTCGTCGACCCGGCATTGTTCCTGCCGGCCGCGCCCGCCGCTTCCCGGCCTTGAGCCGGTCGTAGGGGTTGGCGTCGGTGCGGAAATCCACCGCGACCGGCGTTGCGTACAGGTCAAAGGCCTCGCGATACACGTTGGCGAGATAGCGCCGGTAGGCCTCCGGCACCGACACCGTCTGGTTGCCGTGGATGATGATGCGCGGCGGATTGCGCCCGCCCTGGTGTGCGTAGCGCAGCTTGATGCGCCGGCCCTTCACCAGCGGCGGCTGGTGCGCCTCGATGGCCTTCTCCAGCACCTTGGTCAACATTGGCGTCGACATGGCGCGCATCGCCGCGTCGTAGCCGCGCACGATGTCGCGCGCCAGCTCGCCCACCCCGGTCCCATGGCGGGCCGAAATGAAGTGATGCGGCGCGTAAGGCACGAAGTCCAGCTTTAGCGACAGTTGCCGGCGGATCTCATCGCGCTGCTCCGGGGCGATGCCGTCCCACTTATTGATTGCAATCAGCAACACGCGCCCGCGCTCGAGCGCCTGGCCCAGCACGCTGGCATCCTGCTCACCCACGTTGTCATGCGCGTCGAGCACCATGACGACCGCGTGCGACTCGGCAATGGCTTGCAGGGTGCGCGCCACGCTGACGCGCTCGATGGCGTCCTCGACCTTCGAGCGGCGGCGCAGGCCGGCCGTATCGACCAGCAGGAAATCCCGGCCATCGCGCTGGAAGGGCACCATGATCGAATCACGGGTGGTCCCGGGCTCCTCGCTGGCGATCACGCGTTCCTCGCCCAGCAGGCGATTGACCAGGGTCGACTTGCCGACATTCGGCCGGCCGATAATCGCTACCCGGATGGCGTTGGTGTCGTCCGCCGGGCCGGGGCCGGGACTCAGGCCCTCCAGCACCGTGTCGATGAGCTCGCGGCAACCCTGGCCGTGCACGGCCGAAATAGACTGCGGCGCGCCGATCCCCAGCACCTGGAAGTCGGCCGCCACCATGTCCGCATCCAGGCCCTCGGCCTTGTTGATCGCCAGCGTGACCGGCTTGCCCGCGCGCCGCAGCTCGTCGGCAATCTGGCGATCCTGGGAGGTCAGCCCGGCGCGCGCATCCGCGAGAAAAATGATGCGATCGCTCTCGGCGACGGCCTTCTCGGTCTGCACGCGCATCTGCAGCGCGATCCCGCTGGGCTTGTCGATCAACCCGCCGGTGTCGATGAGCACACAGGGCACCGCGCCGATGCGCGCATAGCCGTACTGCCGGTCACGCGTGACACCCGGGACGTCGGCAGTGATCGCATCGCGGGTCCGCGTCAGCGCGTTGAACAGCGTGGACTTGCCCACATTGGGCCGCCCCACGATGGCCACCACCGGGAGCAAACTAGCTTCCCGGCGTGCGCCAGGCCTCGATCACTCCCTTGTCGGTCTGCACCACCAGCAGGTTTCCGCTCACCACCGGCGCCGCGCTGATGCGCGAGCCTGCCATGGCGCGCGCCCGGAACGAGCCATCGTCCATGCTCAACCAGTGGATCACGCCCGCGATATCCGCGACCACGACGCTATTGCCCTGGAGCACCGGTGCGCTCAGCGAGCGGCGCAGCAACCCTGCCTGGCGCCAGCGCTCAGCGCCGCTGGCCCGATCGAGCCGGACTACCGCCCCTTCCGCGGTCGCCACATACACCCCGAAGGCGTCGGCGGCCAGCCCGCGGTAACTGGAGATCTCGTGCGACCAGAGCTCGTGCCCGGTATCGCGCGTCAGGCGGACCGCCCGGCCCTGAAACGCCACTGCGAACAGGTCATCGCCATCGATCACCGGTGAGGCGTCAACGTCGATCAGTCGCTGCAGTTCACTGCTCCCGCGCGCCTGCCCCACGGCGACGTCCCAGACCGTGTTGCCGCTCGCCATGGAAACCGCCATGAGCCGGCCGTTGTCGAAGCCGGAAATGGCCAGCTCGCCCGTGATGACCGGAGCGCTCGTGCCGCGCAGCGAGAGCTTCGGCACCTGCTGATCGGCTACCCAACGCTGCTGCCCATCGGTCGCATTGAGCCCGTAGAGCTTACCATCCACGGTGCGCACGACGACCAGGTCAGCGGCGATGGCCGGCGCCGACAGCAGTTCCGAATTGAGCTGGACGCGCCAGCGCTCGGCGCCGTCGGCGGCGGCGAGCGCCAGCATCGTGCCGCCGCTCGTGCCGATGAGCACCAGGCCACTCCCCGCCCCCGGTCCGCCCGAGAAAAACAGCTTGAAGTGACGCCGCCACAACTGATGGCCCGTGGCCAGATCGAGCGCCAGGACGTCCCCGTGCGGGCCGGCGCCGTAGACGCGATTGCCGTCGATCGCCGGCGCCAGCCCCAGGCGCAGCTTCGGCTCGGCCTTGCCGGGACTGGCGCTCCATACGCGCCGCGGCTCGAACTGGGCCTTGATCGGGACGAGAACGGTGGGCTTGTCCGGCTTGACCTTCGATTTCGAGTGCGAACAGCCGCTCAGCGTGCCCACAACGAGGACCACGGCCAGCAGAATTGCGGTGCGCACGCTCATGGGGCCCCGATCTTCAGCGCCAGCATGTCCCCGCCCGGCGCGCCGGCGAGCGCAGCCTGTGCTTCGCGATAGGCCTTGAGCGCGGCCGGGCGATCGCCCTTGGCCCACAGGGCGTCACCGCGCACTTCCGCATAACGGCCGGCAAAGGCGCCCGGCTGTGCCGCCGCCAGCGTGGCCAGCGCGTCGTCGGGCTTGCCCGCATCGATCTGCAGGCGCGCTATGCGCAGCCGCACGACCAGCGCCAGTTCGTGGTCCGACGTGGCTGCCATGATCCTCTGCAGCCGCGCGAGCGCCGCGGGTACCTGATTGTTCTCCACCTCGAGTCGCGCGGCGGCGAGCTGCCCGTGCTCGGCGTAGCCGGTGCCCGGGTGGTCCGCGCTCAGCTTGTCGGCCAGCGACATGACCGTGGGCATGTCGTCCTTGGCGAAAGCCGCCACCAGCTGTTCGTACTGGCCACTAGCGGCGAGGAGGCGCGCCTCCTGGTGCGCCTGCCAGGCCTTCCAGCCCCACACCCCAAAGGCGGCCAGCGCCACGCCGGCCACCAGCCAGGGGCCGTTCTCGCGCAGCCAGCCGCGCACGAACTCCCACTGTTCCTGTTCATTCAGATAGTCGTCCACAATTCCTCCTGCAGCATCCGTCGCACCCGCGCCCCCAGCTCGGCGGGCGGGCATTCGATCTGACCGGCCTCGCGCCGCAATGGTTTCAACGCCACCACGCCGCGGTCGAGTTCGGCATCCCCCAGGATCAGCGCCAGGCAGGCGCCGCTCCGGTCGGCACGGCGAAACTGCGCCTTGTAATTGCCGCCCCCCAGGTTCATCTGTACGCCCTGTCCGGGCAGCGCCTCGCGCAGGGCTTCCGCCAGTTGCAGGGCCACCGCCTCGGCGCGCGCCCCGCTGGCGATCAGGTACACCGCCGGCGCCGCCGCCGCCGGGGTCGTGCCAGCCTGGGTGATCAGGTCAACCACCCGCTCCTGGCCCAGTGCGAAGCCAATTCCCGCGGTCGCCTCGCCCCCGAGCTGGGCGATCAGTCCGTCGTAGCGCCCGCCCGCGCAAATCGCATCCTGCGCCCCCAGCGCGTCGGTGACCCACTCGAAGACCGTGTGCGAATAATAGTCGAGTCCGCGCACCAGGCGCGGATTGATCGTATAGGGGATCTGCACGGCATCCAGCATCGCGCACAGGCTGGCGAAATGCGCGCGCGATTCCTCATCGAGATAGTCGCTGAGCACCGGCGCGCCCTGGATCAGCGCCTGCATCGCCGGGTTCTTGCTGTCCAGGATCCGCAGCGGATTGCCCTGCAGGCGCCGCACGCTGTCCGCGTCGAGCACTGTGGCATGTGCCTCGAAGTAGGCCCGCAGCGCCGAGCGATAGCCGTGGCGCGCGGCACTGGTGCCCAGGGAATTGAGCAGCAGGCGCACGCGCGTGATGCCGAGCCGCTGCCACAGCCGCGCCCCCAGCGCGATCAGTTCGGCATCGATGTCCGGTCCGGCGAAGCCGATCGCCTCGACGCTGAACTGGTAGAACTCCCGAAAACGCCCCTTCTGCGGCCGCTCATGGCGAAACATCGGGCCGGCCGTCCACACTTTCAGGCGCGCGCCGCGCAGCAGCCCGTTCGTGATCACCGCGCGCACGATGCCGGCCGTGGCCTCCGGGCGCAGCGTGAGGCTGTCACCGCCGGAATCCTCGAAGGTGTACATCTCCTTCTCGACGATGTCGGTAAATTCACCGATTGAGCGCCGGAACAGCTCGGTATGCTCGACGACCGGCACGCGCAGCTCCTCGTAGCCGTAGTCGCGCAGCAAACCGCGCAACACGCCGTCCAGATGGCGCCAGGCGCCGATCTGCCCGGGCAGCACATCGTTCATGCCGCGTACGGCCTGGAGTGACTGGGTCAAGGGGATAACCGCAGGTCCGCTCAGCGCACGCTGGCCACGACGCCATCGCCCTTGAGCGAGACACGCAGGCGCTCCCCGGGCGTCGCGGCCGGCAGTTCAACCGGCGTCCCCTCGATCGCGACCGCAACGGCCTCAACATTGCCCAGCACCAGGCGAAACGGCGGCACGCCGCTCAGGTCCTGCGTGGTGCCCGCATGCCCGAAACCGAAGAGCAGGCGCCAACCCCGCGCATCGTAGACCTCGGCCCAGCATTCGCCGCTGAAGGTGAGCTGCACGTGCTTGTGCGGGAGCGCGGCCAGCGCATCGGTCCCGGTGGCGACCGCGCCCGCAGCGGGTGCCGCACCGATCGGCGCCTGGCTCGGCGGCGCAGGTGCTGCGGCCGGTGACTCAACCGCCGGCGCGGACAGGCGCAGCACTTCAGCCTGCCCTTCGACCGTGGTCGGGCGTGCCGCCGTTCCGACCCTCATCGCCCACCAGATTGCGGCAATGACGGCGAGCACGGCGACCGCGATCAGCGCCGGCACCACCCCGAGGGAGCGCCGGTGAGCGGCGGCGTCCAGCCGGTGCAGGCCGGTCTTCGACAGGTCGGGGAACGCTCCGGCATCGGGTTGATGCGCGTACAGGGCATCGATCTCCGCAGCGGATTCACCGACCAGCTCCGCATAGCGCCTGAGGAATCCGCGCACGAAGACCGCAGCGCCGACCTCTGCGTAGGCGCCGCTCTCCAAAGCGCTCACGGTGCGAACGTCGAGGCGCAGCTTGGCGGCCACCTGGGTGACGCTGAGCCCCGATCGCTCGCGCGCCAGCGCCAGTCGGGCGCCAGGAAGCTCGGATGCCGCTTGCCCCTGCTCCGCCATGGCCTAGTTCCGGGCTGCAGGTGCCGCAGCCACGTTGTGGGCTTGTTCGCTGTCTGGAAACTCCGTTTGCAGGCGCCACGCCATCTGCGCCGTATTGGCGGCGTTCGGCTCGGCCCGCGCTGCGCGCCAACCCAGCAACAGCAGCTCCGCAGTCGGCGGATTGCGCTTGAGGAAATCCATTACGCGGCCGTAGGCGTCGGCGGCGCGATTCTGGGATAGCAGCAGCTCGACCAGCTGCGTGGCGGCCTCGGTGTAGTCGGGTTGCACCTGCAGTGCGCGCGCATACAGGGGCTCGGCCTCGGCATCGCGCCTGGCACTGTGCAGGCACACGCCCGCATTCGCGTAGGCCACCCAGGGCGTGCGATACAGCGCATTGCGCGCTGCCTCCTGGAAACGGGCCACGCCTTCGTCGATCCGCCCCGCACCGCAGAGAAACACGGCGTAGTTGTTCAGCAGCTCCGGATCACGCGGCGCGAGTGCCAGCGCGGCGCGATATTCGCCCTCGGCCCTGCTCTCCTCCCCGAGGCGCAGGTACAGCATCGCCAGCAGTCCGTGGATCGCCGGATCGCGCGGCGCCTGCTTCACCGCCCGCTCCAGCTTGTCCTTCGCGACCGGCAGGTTGCCCTGCTGCAGGTAGGCGGAGCCGAGCTGCATGTTGGCCCGCGCCGCGGCGGCGTCGGACTGCTCACTGCCGCTGGTCTGGCAACCGCACAGCGCCAATCCCAGCGCCGCGCCCACCAGGGCGGAACGCGGGGCGTTCACGCGCTCACCAGTGCAGCGCGGTGCCGCTCGCCCAGGCGCGCGACGGTGCGATCCTGCACGCGACCGACGAGCTGCCCGCAGGCCGCATCAATATCTTCTCCGCGCGTGCGTCGCACCGTCGCCATGACATTGCTCCTGAGCAGTTCGTCGCGGAAGCGCCAGATCGCCGCATCGCTCGAGCGCCGGTAGGACGTGCCCGGAAAGGGATTGAAGGGAATCAGGTTTACCTTGGCGGGCCGGCCGGCGAGCAATCGGGCCAGCGCGCGCGCCTGCTGCGCAGAATCGTTGACGCCGTCAAGGCACACGTACTCGAAGGTGACGCTGCGGCCATTCTGCTCGTCGATGTAATGCCAGCAGGCCTCGAGCAGCTCCGCGATCGGATGCAGTCGATTGATAGGCACGAGCGTGTTGCGCAATTCATCGTCGGGGGCGTGCAGCGAGACCGCCAGCGCCACGTTGCTCACTTCCGCCAGCTTGTAGATCTGCGGCACCAGCCCGGCGGTCGAGAGCGTGACGCGGCGACGGGACAGGTCGAAGCAGGAATCGTCGAGG
>JANXYA010000361.1 GCA_025350345.1 Gammaproteobacteria bacterium | reverse complement strand
CGCACCGGGTGATTACCTCGTGCTGCCGCGCGGCACCATGTGGCGGCTGGAATGTCCCGCCGGCGCCTCGCTCCTGCTGATCGACTCGAACAGGGCCTGGAAGTTGCCCTCGCCGAACCCTTCGTTGCCCTTGCGCTGGATGATCTCGAAGAAAATCGGGCCGATCACATTGGCCGTGAAAATCTGCAGCAGGATGCCATCCTTGGCGGACCCATCGATCAGGATGCGCCGCCGCTGCAGCTCGGCGAGCGATTCCTGGTGGCCGGCGACGCGCGCATTGACGCCGTCGTAATAGGTATCGGGTGTGTCCTGGAACACCACGCCGCGCTCGCGCAATCGATCCACGGTGCCGTAAATGTCGGGCGTCGAGAGCGCGATATGCTGGATCCCTTCGCCCCGGTATTCGCGCAGATACTCCTCGATCTGCGACTTGTCGTCCTGCGACTCGTTGATCGGGATGCGGATCTTGCCGCAGGGGCTGGTCATGGCACGCGAGAACAGGCCGGTCTTCTTGCCCTCGATGTCGAAGTAGCGGATCTCGCGGAAGTTGAACAGCTTTTCGTAGAAACCCGACCACAGGTTCATGTGCCCGCGCGCGACGTTGTGCGTCAGGTGATCGATGAGCTGCAGGCCCGTGCCGGCAGAGTCCGCTGCAGTACCAGCGACACTGTCTGCCGTGCCGGTGGGCAGGAAATCAACGTCATAAATGCTGCTGGCGCCGTAACGGTCGACCAGGTAGATCAGGCTCCCGCCGATCCCCTTGATGGAGGGGATATTGAGTTCCATCGGCCCCGCGGTGACCGGACCTGCCTCGGCGCCCAGCTCCAGGGAGCGCCTGAAGGCATGGGCGGCATCCTTCACGCGAAAGCCCATGGCGCAGATCGAGGCGCCATGCGCGCGCGCGAATTGCTGCGCGAAGCTGTCCGGTTCCGCATTGATCAGGAAATTGATGTCGCCCTGCCGGTGCAGTGTGACGTTCTTGGAGCGGTGACGGGCCAGGGCGCGAAAGCCCATGCCCTCGAAAAGGGCGCGCAGGGCCTGCGGGTCGGGCGCCGTGTACTCGACGAACTCGAAGCCGTCGGTGCCCATCGGATTGTGCGGCGAATTCATCATGCGACTCCCACGCTGCCGCGCGTCACGACGCGATCGGCGGCGAGCAATACCTCGGGTGCGATGCCGGGCCCGTCCCCGATGCGATCGTACAGCGGTCCGAAGTCCGTGTCGTAGCCGGCGCGGAAGAGCTGCTCGAAGCTCTCGATCACGAAGTACATGCGCTGGAAGCTGTCGATGCGGTAGTCCGTGCGCATGACGCGCTCCAGATCGAAGGCCACGCGGTTCGGTTCCGCACTGTCCACCGCGTAGGGCGTCTCCCCTTTCGAGGACAGGATCCCCGCGCCGTAGGCCCGCAACCCCGCGCCCGTCTGCAGCAGGCCAAATTCCACCGTGTACCAGTACACGCGCGCCAGCAGGTGCACCGCGTTGTGCGCGCGCGCCTTCTGGCCGGCGGCGCCGTAGGCCTGCATAAAGCGCGCAAACACCGGGTTCGCCAGCAGCGGCACGTGACCGAAGAAATCGTGGAACAGGTCAGGCTCGGCGAGGTAATCGAGCTCGTGGGGCTCGCGTATCCACACCGACACCGGAAAATTGCAGGCGGCGAGATGCGCGAAGAACTGGTCCTCGGGAATCAGTCCGGGCACCGCGACGATGCGCCAGCCGGTCACCGGCTTGAGCAGGGCATTGACGGCGCTGAAACGGGGAATGGCATCCGAGTCGATCCCCAGTGAGGCCAGGCCCGCGGCGACTTCAGATGCGGCGTACCGATCCAGGAGCGCGCGCTGGCGCGTGAACAGGGTGCGCCAGATGCCGTGCTCGGCGGCGCTGTACTCATCCCAGCGCTGCTCGACCGTGTAATCGCTCCCCGCCTGGTCGTAGGCACCGCGCAACGCCAGCCGGCCGCGCGTGGGAGCGCTCGGAGTCCTGCCCATCGCCTTCCCCCATCGCCTGATGCGGCGGCTATCTTAACCCGCTGGCAAGAACGTGGCTCAAGGCTCGAAAGGCGCGCGCAGGATGATCGTGTGATCCCGATCGCTCCCGGTCGAGATCAGGTCCAGCGGCACGCCGACGAGTTCCTCGACGCGCTTGAGGTAGGCGCGCGCCGGTGAGGGCAAGGCGTCGAACTCGCGCACGCCGGCGGTCGATTCCGACCAGCCCGGCAGTTCCTCATAGACGGGCTCCACGTCCACGAGGCCGTCGGAAAACACCGGCGGCTCGGCGCTTAAAGTGCCGCCGGCGCGATAACCGGTGCAGATGCGGATGGTGTCCAGGCCATCGAGCACATCGAGCTTGGTCATGCACAGGCCCGACACGCTCGAATTGACCACGGTGCGCCGCAGGGCCACGGCATCGAACCAGCCGCAGCGGCGCCGGCGCCCCGTGACCGAGCCGAACTCATGGCCGACGCGCGAGAAATGCTCGCCGTACTCGTCGAACAGCTCCGTCGGGAACGGCCCGGCCCCCACGCGGGTGGCGTAGGCCTTGACGATGCCGAGCACGTGATCGAAATACAGCGGCCCGAGGCCGGTGCCGGTCGCCGCTCCGCCCGCGGTCGTGTTGGACGAGGTGACGAAGGGATAGGTGCCGACGTCCACATCCAGCATCGCGCCCTGCGCGCCTTCGAACAGCACGTTGGCCCCGGCACTGCGCAGCCGCGCGAGCGTGCCCGTGACATCGAGCAGGAGCGGTCGCAGCCGCTCGGCGTAGCCGAGCATGGCATCGAGCGTGCGCTGGAAGTCCACGGCGGCAAGATTGAAATAGCGCTGCAGCACGAAGTTGTGAAAATCCAGCACTTCGCCCAGCTTGGCCGCGAAGCGCTCGCGATGGAACAGGTCGGCGACGCGCACCGCGCGCCGCGCCACCTTGTCCTCGTAGGCCGGACCGATGCCGCGCCCGGTCGTGCCGATCGCATTCGCGCCGCGCGCCCCCTCGCGGGCCTGGTCCAGCGCGATGTGCGAGGGCAGTATCAGCGGGCAGGACGGGGACAGTCGCAGCCGCTCGAACACCGGCACGCCCTTGTCGAGGAGCATCTGCGCCTCCCGGAACAGGGCCTCCAGCGATATCACCACCCCGTTGCCGATCAGGCATTGGACCCCGTCCCGCATGATCCCGGAGGGGATCAGGGACAGGATGGTCTTCTCACCAGCGATCACCAGCGTGTGACCGGCGTTGTGGCCACCCTGGAAGCGGGCCACCGCGCTGGCACGTTCGGTCAGCAGGTCGACGATCTTGCCCTTGCCCTCGTCTCCCCACTGCGTGCCGATCACGACGATGAAACGACCCATGGCTTCAGTGCCGCGCCGGATTGTGCAGATACTTGTAGAACTCGCCGTCCGGCTGGATCACCAGCATGTCGCCCTCGCGGCCGAGCGCGGTCCGGTAAGCCTGCAGGCTCCGGTAGAACGCCGCGAACTCCGGGTTGGCGCCGTAGGAGCGCGCGTAGATCGCGGCGGCCTGCGCATCGCCCTCACCGCGGATGCGCTGTGCCTCGCGGTTGGCATTCGCCAGGATCTCGGCGCGATTCCGCTCGGCCTCCGCGCGAATGCGCTCGGCATCGCCGGTCCCCTCGGCGCGCACCTGCCGGGCCTGGGCGCCGTATGCCGCCTCCATCTTGGCGTACACGCCATTGGCCAGCTCGTCGGTCGGATCGATGCGCTGCACACGCGCATCGAGCAACTGGACCCCCAGGCCCGCCGCGACAGCGTTGAGGCGCCCCAGCAAGGCCGCGGACAATCCGCCACGCTCCGCGGCGATGATGCGTAGCAGCGGCTGCTGCGCGTAAGCCCCCTTCAGCTCGCTGCGCAGGGCATCAGCCAGCCGGGCGGCGGCGAATTTCTCATCCCCGGCGCTCGCGCGCAGGAACAGGGCGGCGTCGCGCACCCGCCAGCTCAGGGCGATATCCAGCACGAGGGCCTGCTGCTCCGCGCTCAGGAAGGATTCGCCCTGCATGCGCTGGCCGATCACGCGCCGCTCGACCCGGGTAATGCTCTCGAACGGCCAGCACCAGTGCAGGCCTGGCGCGTACGTCTCCGCCTGCACCTTGCCCAGGCTGCTGCGCAACGCGAATTCATTTTCACTCACGGTAAACAGCGAGAGCCACAGCAGCACCGGCACGGCCACGGCCCCTCCGATCAGCAGCGGATTCATCCTTCCCGCGCTCATCGGCGCTCGCCACGCTCGCGGCCGCGTTCATCCGACGAAGCCGGCTCCGACGGTGCCGCGGCTGTGCCCTTGCCGGCGCCCGCGCCCGCCGCCGCGGCACCGGCAGCGCCCGCGCCGCGCGGAGCAAGGGCCTCGCCGGGCCTGTCGAGCGGCGGCAGGACCAGGGTGTTGCCGCCCTTGCCATCGATGATGATCTTGCGGGACC
>JANXYA010000333.1 GCA_025350345.1 Gammaproteobacteria bacterium | reverse complement strand
CGAACCCTTCGGCGCTGCGGCCGAGCGCGCCGGCTATGCGCGCATCCTGCGCATGACCCGCGACGAATGGCGCAACTATATTTGCTGTGTGCTGACGGTACGGGAAGAACTCATCGCCGAGAACGCACCGCTGGTGCAGGACCTCGTCGACCATGTGCTCGGCGCGGGCCTGTGGCTCGATGCCCAGCAGGAGAATCGCAACAAGGCCGTGGCCATCGCCGCCGGCAAGCGCTTCTTCAACCAGGATCCGAACATCATCCGGTTCGTGATGGAACATCCCACGGACCGGGTCACGTACGGCGATCTGCGCATGATCAGGGCGGAGTTCGAGGAATTGATGCAGCTGTCGATCGAAGCCGGCACCATTCATCACCCGATTCCGTATGAAACCTACGTCGACGAGCGCTTTGCGAAGCTCGCCAAGCCGGCGCCGATTCCACTTTGATGCGGCATACGGCGATGCTTCCGGCTTTCCTGATATTGCTGTCGGTATTTTCCACCGTCGCCGCGGCCGGGGACGGCAACCTCATTGCCGGGGTCTTCAGCCCGCCCAGGCTGGCGCCCGACTTCTCCCTGCAGGGATCCGACGGCACAACACTTAAGCTCAGTCGCTACCGCGGCAAAGTAGTCCTGCTGTCCTTTGGCTACACCAACTGCACTGAAGTGTGCCCGGTCACGCTCAGCATCCTGGCCCTCGCGCACCGGAAACTGGATACGGCGGCCGGCGATGTGCAGGTCGTTTACATCACCGTGGATCCGGAGCGGGACGGCGCAGTGCGCATGCATCAATTCCTGACCGCCTTCGACCCCAGTTTTGTCGGCGGAACGGGCACGAGCGAGCAGCTGGCCGCGGTGCGCCGGGACTACGGAATCTCGGTCGGCAAGAAGGTGCCCGTGCCCGGCGGCTATGCGCTGAGCCACTCCTCGTTCATCTACCTGATCGATCGGGGCGGGGTGCTGCGCGCCCTGATGCCCTTTGGCCACAGCGCCGAGGATTTCGTGCATGATGTCCGCCTGTTGCTGAAGAAGTAGGCCTTTGCTGACCGCAAACGTGAAGCAAGCAGACTATGAGGTACCGTCGTTGGCTGGGGCTGTCAGTGGTCACCATCACGCTGGGCGCGGCGGCCTGGGCGGCCTTGACCCCGATCCGGACCGGCTCGCGGGACGTCCTGTTCGAGATTCCGAAGGGAACCTGGGCGCGCCGCATGGCGGGAAATAAGATAGAAATACTGCCATCCAGGATTCGCCTGACGCTCGGACTGAGGGATATCCTCGTCCTGAAGAACCTGGATGACGTGCCGCAGATTTTCGGGCCCACATTGATGATGCCCGGGCAGAGCTTCCGGTTGCCCTTTGCGGTGGCGTCCGACTATCAGTTTGCGTGCACGGCGCACGCCAGCGGGCAGATGACGATCATTGTCGAGCCGAAGCCCGAATCCGCCTGGGCCAGAATATGGTGGCGGCTGCGGGAACTCGTGGGAGCGGTTGGGTGGTGATGCGAAGAACAGCGAACTCGATACTCAGGAAGATGCTTCCCTCGCTCACCGTCATCGCAGTGCTCATCGCGGTCTGGTGGCTGGTGGTGGATCTGACCCGGAGTGCGATTTTCCCCACGCCCTGGCAGGTCGTCATGGGCACAGTGGAACTGATCCGGGACGGCACCCTGTGGGAACACATTGGCGCTTCGTTAATGCGAGTCGCCACGGGATTTGGCCTGGCCGTCCTGTTCGCGGTGCCACTGGGACTGTGGATGGGTTGGGTGAAGGGCGCGTTCTCAACATTGAATCCGATCTTCCAGATCCTGCGGCCCATATCCCCGATCGCCTGGATACCGATTGCCATACTCTGGTTCGGAGTCGGCAACGCGTCGCCGATATTCCTGATCTTCATCTCGTCCGTATTCCCGATGGTGGTGCAAACCACGGCCGGTGTGCACACCATCGAGCGGCGGTACCTGCGCGCCGCGGAGAATTTTGGCGTCTCCCGCTACACGCTGTTTCGCCGGGTCATCATTCCCGCGGTGCTGCCGCAGATCATCGTCGGCATGCGGATCGGCCTGGGCGTGGCCTGGCTCGTGGTGGTCGCAGCCGAGATGATTGCCTTACATTCGGGACTCGGCTACCTGATCATCGACTCGCGCAACGCGGGCAACCGCTACGATCTGGTCATCAGCGGGATGGTGATCATCGGCCTGATCGGCCTGTCGCTCGATGGCACAATGCGCTTGCTGGAGGGACTCAAGATCGTCAGGTGGCGCTATGTCCGCTAAGATTGCCGTCAAGGGCCTAAAAAAGGGCTTCATCACGGATCAGGGATTGCTGCAGGTCGTCAACGGCATCAGCTTTGACGTCGCTGACGGCGAGTTCGTCGCCTTCGTGGGTCCCTCGGGCTGCGGCAAGACTACCCTGATGAATATCATCGCCGGCTTCGATCCCCCGGACGAAGGCACGGTGAAAGTCGACGGCGCGTCCCGGAGCGGGCCCAGCGCCAAGGGCATTCTCATATCTCAGCATGGCTCGGTCTTCCCGTGGCTGACGGTGCAGCAGAACCTGATGTTTGGGCTCAATGGTCACGCGCCCAGCAACAAGGAACAACTGGCGGATCACTATGCCGACCTGGTCGGCCTGAAGGGCTTCGAGATGAGCTATCCGCATGAGCTGTCGGGGGGCATGCTCAAGCGGGCGGAGCTCGCGCGTGCGCTGGTGGTGAAGCCGGAAATCCTCTACATGGACGAGCCGTTCTCGGCGCTGGACGCGCTGCTGAGCCTGCGCATGCGCAAGGAATTCCTGCGAATCCTGGCGGAGGAACGCCATACCGTGGTGCTCATCACCCACGACGTGGAGGAGGCCATTCACCTGGCCGACCGGATCTTTGTATTGTCGGCACGCCCGGCCCATATCAAGGCAACCTTTGCAGTACCGTTCGAGCACCCGCGGAGACTCTCGAGCCCCGAGGCACAGGGGCTTAAAGAGTCCATCCTGCGCGAGTTGGGTGTCTAGATCGCCGAGGCCGTACGAGGCGAGCACCGCCTCCTGGGGGTCCCATGATTCGGCGTGTACTGATTGCGTCTTTCCTGGTCCTGGCGGCCGTCGCCACCATTCTTGCCATCAACACCCTGCGACAGGGCTCCCAACAGATCGAGGCGCACCCCTCCCCCCTGATGCCGGTCGATGGCGGGGCAGCGGCGGCGCGACTCACCGGCGCGGTTCGATTCCGGACCATTTCGTTCGAAAACCCATCGGCAGAGACCCAGGCGCAGCTGCTTGAGTTTCGTGCCTACCTCGAGCGTGTGTTCCCTCACGTCCATGCGTCCCTGCAGCGCGAGATCGTCAATGGCTACAGCCTGCTCTTTACCTGGCCGGGTGAGGAGCCAGCGGCGAAACCGATCCTGCTGATGGCTCACCAGGACGTCGTCCCCGTTGCACCCGGCACGGAAAAAGACTGGCACGCGGATCCCTTCTCCGGCGAGATGCGCGACGGGTTCATATGGGGTCGCGGCAGCTGGGACGACAAGGGCAATCTGATGGCGATCCTCGAGGCGGTCGAATCGCTCGCCGCCAGCGGCTTCAAGCCGCGGCGCACGATTTACCTGGCGTTCGGGCATGACGAGGAGAACGGTGGCGCCGAGGGCGCCAGCATGATTGCCAGGCTCCTGGCTGAGCGTGGCGTGCACTGTGAGTTCGCTCTGGATGAAGGGCTGCTCATCGCCGAGGGGATACTGCCCGGACTCAATCCGCCAGCGGCGCTGATTGGCATCGCGGAAAAAGGCTCAGTCACTCTGCGGTTGACTGCATACGCCACCCCCGGCCATTCCTCGATGCCACCAGCGCGCTCCGCCATCGGAGCGCTCGCCACAGCCATCGAGCGCGTGCAGGCCGCGCCCATGCCGGCTTCAATTGCGGGGGTCACGGCGAAGATGTTTGACGCCATAGCGCCTGAAATGACGGGATTCAACCGAGTGGCCATGTCCAATCTCTGGCTGTTTGGGCCCATCGTGCGCGGGCAGCTGGAAGCGAGCCCGTCCACCAACGCTCTGATTCGAACGACCATGGCGGTCACGGTGATACGGGGCGGCGAGAAGGACAACGCGCTGCCGGGCGAGGCAGAGGTCCTGATCAACTTCCGGCTGTTGCCCGGCGACAGTGCGGACAAGGTCATCGAGCACGTTCGACACGCCGTGCGGGACGAGCACATTCGCATTGCGCCCGCCTATCCGGCCGATGAGCCCTCGCCCGTAGCCTCGGTGACTTCGCCCTCCTACCAGCTGGTCGATCGAACGATACGCGAAGTTTTTCCTGGAACCATCGTGGCGCCGGGGCTCATGATCGCCGCCACGGATTCCCGCCACATGAGTGCCGTTGCCGACGACATCTACCGATTCTCGCCCGTGCGCGCACACAGCGAGGATCTGCCCCGCTTTCACGGCACCGATGAGCGCATGTCGATCGCCAACTACGTGGAGCTCATTCGCTTCTACGGCGCACTGATTCACAATGCCGCTGGGACCAAGTGAAGGTCCTAGTGGCGGCGCCTCCGGAGTGTCGGGGGAAGGCGACAACGCCCGATGCGGTCGACGCCAATGTAAAACTTGACCAGCACTAATGCTCAGCGGCGACTTGGGGGGCATATGAGCGTGGAACCAAGTGAATTGTTGGGCAAGAACTGGGCGCGGTGGCAGGGTCACGTCATTCACGACACGTTCCCCTTAGGCCGCTGCCTCGGGTATTCGGATCACAGCGGCGTCTTCCTCAGCAAGTCTGCGGCACCGGGCGCTGCTGAAGTCGCGGTCAAACTCGTTCCTGCCGATCGCGCCCTGGCGGAATCCCTGCTGCCGCGATGGAAGAGGGCTGGCGGCATCGTTCATCCGCACCTGCTTAGATTGATGCAGTCCGGCGGGTGCCAGCTGGACGGACTGCCCTATCTTTATGTAGTCATGGAGTATGCCGACCAGACTCTGGCGCAGTTGCTGCAACAGCGCGCGCTGACGGATGGCGAGGCGCGGGAAATGTTGCGACCGACCTTGGACGCACTCGCGCTCTTGCACGGCTACAACCTGGTGCATGGCCAGTTGAAGCCGGAGAACATTTTAGTGGTTGGAGATCAGCTTAAGCTGGCAAGCGACACGATCCGTCGCGTCACCGAAGTCGCGATGAGCGTCAAGGTGCCTTCTGTGTACGATCCTCCGGAAGCGCGGCATGGAAACACTTCCACTGCTGGGGATGTCTGGGCGCTCGGCGTCTGCCTGTTCGAGGCGCTGACTCGCCGTCCGCCGTTGATTCGGGGCGAACTCAGCGAAGCCGTCGCGCTGCCGGCCGATTTCTCGCCGGCATTCCGAGATGTTGTGGCCCGCTGCCTGGACCCCAGCCCGGAGAGCCGTCCCAGCGTGACGGAGCTCGTGGCTTGGGCCCACGGGCAAGCGGCGGGAACTGCCGCTGACGCGAGCATTGGGTCCGCGGCGATCGTACTTCTGGACCCGACGACATCCGAGTCCACGTCCACTCAGATTGCCCCTCCTCCGGCGGCTACCGAAGCGGCGAGGCCCGCGTCGTCCGTGGCGAAGTCCCCGAACCCGCGCACCATGCCTGGCGCGGCGCTCGGAGCGGTGGTAATTCTCGCGCTGTGTTGGTTTGGAGTGCGCATGGCCGGTTCGCATCGCACCTCGTCCCCGCTTCCAGCTCCGCAAGAATCACCGTCACAGCTGGCAGGCGCGACCGTACCTATGGCGGCGGATGTTCGGAAATCCGTCTCTACCGTGCTACCTCCGAAGCCGAGTCGCAGCGAACTGGCTGCGTCACCATTGGCGCTGCATGCGGAGATCCCCGAAGTTCCTCAGAGCGCCCGTCGAACCATCATCGGACATATCAAAGTGTGGATACGAGTCATCGTCGATCAGGATGGCTCGGTGTACGCCGCCACTGCGGATCGATACGGTCCCAGCAGGTATTTCCAGCGACTCGCCATCGAGGCGGCCAAGAAATGGGCGTTCCCACCGATCAACACTCAATCCAGACGCCTGATGCAGATTCGCTTCGACTTCAGTCGCGACGGCACGACGGGCCGTGCCTTCACGCTCCATTAAGCCCGTGGCAACGCTCCCTGCTCTTGATGCCTGCCGTACAGCAGGCAATCACGATGGGCCGGATGCTGGTGTCTTTGGCCATCGAACTCCGTCATTTTAAAGAGCAATGAGGGGGATAGCCGGGATCCACGTATGTAATGGCCTTTATGGTCGCTATCTGGCGCCCCCGGCCGGAGTTAAACCGGCGACCGACTGCTTAGGAAATTACTGTGGCAAGAACAGGCACGCCAAGGTCAATGCCACGGTTGCAGTCATCTGCAGAGAGGCGGTCGGGCTGCTAACGGACGGCCCGGCTGCTGAATCCATCGTGAATTCGGTGGTTGCACACGTTGCAGATCTCCTACCTAACGGCAACAGACTCAAGTTCGCATCTACTTCGTAAGAGTGGACACGGACTCAATCACTGACGCCGCGCCATCGCTACTCAATCAGCCGGCCCATCGAAACCTGGGCCTACGGTCACCCGCCGCGCCGAGGTGCTGCGGCAACCGGAGCATTGCACGCGGGTTCACAGCGGGGGCCCGCCTGTGGCTTTGTCTGCTGCGGCTTCCCTGTAGTGGGCTTCGGTAGGGCGGGCGACCCAAGAGCGTCGCAGCCGACGCGCGGGGTGGCGAGAAAACCTCAGACACGCAGGCCTTCGCAATCCGCACCTGGTGCGCGATGCGGCGGACGCGGATCTGCTCAGCCGGACACCCGCTCCCAGAGCCGCTCGCGCACCGATGGCGGCATCGGTGCCCGAGCGTTGAGGAGCGCTGGGCCTATTCGTCACCGAAGGCGTGCACGAAGTTCCAGCCGTTGGGCGTGCCGAGGCCCGTCGCTTGATCCCAGCCCGGCCCCGTCTGGAGGGTGGAATCGACTCCAAACATGAGGATGAACCAGCGCGTCGAGAACGGGCTGTTGTAGAGCGCACTGATAAACGCCGGCTGGTTATTCAGCGGCGCCGCCAGTTCCGATGCCCGCATCGGGTTCGTTCCGCCCGCGTCGGTAAGCGTGCCGGTCACGTTGCTCGGGGAAGAGACGTTCACGACGTCGGTGATCGCCCCGGACGAGGCCGGGAGCCGATACAGACGCGGCGCCGCCTGCCCGAGCCGACGGTGGGCATGCTGGTTGGCAATGCCCCACAGCGCGCTGAACATCGGACATGCGACGCTCGTGCCGCCGACCACCTCGATCCCCAGGTCACCCATGCTGTCCGTCGTGTAGATGATCTCGACACCGGTATACGGATCCGCGACCCAGGAAATATCGGGCGTGCCACGGCGATCCCCGCGGACACCGACCTGCCAGGACGGCTTCGGGTAGGTGTCGCTCATTCCACCCGTGCCGCCGGCGTCGAACCCCTCGGGGAAGGGCCCGGGACCCGCCGCATCGATCGGCGGGCTGCCGAGCGCTACTTTGTCTGCGATCTCGGTGAGCTCCGTACCCCAGCTCGTCTGCCAGGCGATGTGATGATTGGCATCGAGTGCGACGCTCACTCCGCCCACCCCGGTCGCGTAGGGCGAGCTCGCGGGCCAGCCGGTGGAGGTGTAGAGACCGCCGAGCTGCTTGGAGTTGTCGCCAAAGTCACCGGTGCTGAAATTCACCGAAATGCCGGCCGCGCCGATCGCTTGCAAGACGGCATCGAGCGGTTGGTAGAGTTCCGCTTCGGCGGCTACTCCGAAGTACGCGGTATCGAAGCCGCTCCAGCTGTTGGAGATGGCGACCACGCCCCGTGTTGATGCCGCCGTGATGATTCCCGCGAACAGGTCACTGTAGGAATTGGTCGGCGCGACCACCAGCAGGATTTTTGCGCCCGGTGCCACCGCGTGCACCCACTCGACGTCGAGTGTCGTCTCGGTAGCCCAGCCGGCATTGGCATCGGTCGAGAAATTCGACTCGGTCGGTGTGCCGATGATGGTGAGGTCCGCCGGCGGAAGGCCCATGGCGGCCGAGAACACCTGCACGTCGTTGGCGATCGTGGTCGAGCCGTAGGCGTCGACGATGGCGATGGTCGTGCCTCTGCCGTCCAGGTGTGCCTGGTAGAGCGGCGTCAGGTTATAGGCGGTCTGAACGTCGCTCGGTTGGTAGCCGCAGGGGGCGGCGTTCGGCGGCGCGCTGTTGATGTCGGCGCCGTAGCGATTGCCCTGATAGGTCGCGCTGAGGGCATAGGGGTAGACGCCAGTGCCGGTGAAACTCTCCGTAGTCGTTCCGTAGAAGCACTGCGCCGAGAACACCAGGCCGTTCGACTGAGCGTTGAACGGCACCGCCCGCGGGGCAAGGCCTTCGGCCTCGGCGGCGGTGTGAATATTGCTCGAAGCCGTCTTGCCAGCACGCGCAATCTGTGGCTCCGGCCCGAGGCTCGACAGCCCGGCGACGGCGGCCACCAGCGGCACGAGCTCAGGCGGCAGGGTTGCCCTGCGGGCGCTGGCGCGGTAGGTGCGCCCGTTGAGGTCGTAGCGATGCAGCTCCACCTGGAAAGCGCTCTGCACGCGCGCGACCGTTCCGGACGCCTTGACATACAGGTTGTCCTGAGCGGCGCCCACCGTGAAGCCTTGCGCCTTCAGGAATGCGGTGACCTTGGCAACATCCGCGGAGCTCGGCGCGTGTTGTGCGCGGACCTGCTCAATGGACAGATAGGTCCCCTTACCCGCCTGCTGGGTTGCCACCAGGGCGTCGAGGCCCTCTTGGTCGTGCAGTTTCATCCAGACGGTGATGTCGATAGAGCTGGCGGCATCCACCGGGCCCAGGTCCGTGGCCTGGGACAGGAGTGAAGGCCGGCCGCTCGCCGCGAACGGAATCAGGCACGCAGCGATCAACAACGCAGCCCAAGGGCGGCGGGCGCGCAGCGCGCCAAAGGCCCGGGCCACAGCAGTAGCTTGCATAAACGTTCCCCTTGGGCGCTTAAGCCCTTCTCGATGTTTGTCGGCAGTATAGTGAATTGAATGCCGTTTGCTACCGTCGGTAAACGCCCGATCACGCGCGCGTCCAGGGTGGTATGCCCCGGCACGCCCGAGTGGCGCCCCGGCCGGATGTCTGATTGATGGACAATGCCTGTCTTTGTAGGCTTTGGTGAACGTGGAAGGATGGCGAGAGGCGCCGACCATCCGTCTACCTTGGTGGAATTGGGGAAGGATCAGGCGGTCTGTGCACTCGAATTCTTGTACGTGACATAATCCGCACCGTCACTTTTCCGGAAGTGAGCAGCCATGAACAGGCGTAATGTCCTTGAGTCAATGGCCGCCGACTCCGTGAGCAAGGTTGTGGCTGGCACGCCTGCGGTTGACATAGGTGAATCCGATCAGCGGCAAACACAGAGCCCGCATATGGGGTGGTTGCCTGCGTTGATTCGGCGTTCTTCATCAACCAAAAGTGCGGGCTTATACCCGTAGCGCCCTCGGATTTGCAGCGCCACCTCCTCAATCGTCGATCACCTGACGTGATCACCAGCTTTCTGCTGGTCTCGCTCGCTGTCCAGCGCAGGCACAAGAAGCCCAAGGCCATTCTGCAAGAACGCGATATGAGCGCCCCCGGCCGGAGTTGAACCGGCGACCTATCGCTTAGGAGGCGATCGCTCTATCCACTGAGCTACGGGGGCGTGGTCAAATTGTAATGCTTTTTCCAGAGCAGTCGCCCGCCCTGGGGCCGGGCGCATTGGCGATGCTGCGACACATTCAGGTGCCGGCAACCCTATTTCAGTTCGATGCCTCGCATTGCCCCGGCCGAGCCGTGGCCGGTGCGGCCCACCATCATGCGGTAAGCCGAAGGCCACTTTCAGGAGGTTGCGTTGCCGGTGCTAACCGCCGCTGACCAGCGGCAACATGACGTTTAACACGAAATCCCCGAAGAAATGCGCGGTGATGTTCGCCAGGAGATCACGGAACTTCATATAGAAGGCCGTAATAACCCCACCCAGAACAAACGCCGCAATGATGCCGCCCAGGCCCTGCCGGTAGTGAGCAGCGGCGAACAGCGTGAGTGGCAGCAGCCCGGCCACCATCTTGTTACCAACAAGGACCTGCAGCCTTTCGATGGCGTAGCCACGATAAAAGATCTCCTCGGCAACGCCGACCCTCAGCATGGCCAGCGTTACCACCCACAGAGACGGATGGAACGAATTGGCGTGGTCCTCACCCAGAGGAATAGCAAGCCGCTTCAAGACGAGATACAGGCCAACGGTAACAGCCAGGATCAGCAGGCCGAGCAGGAAGCCCCTGAGCAGCGACCTCATCGGCCGGTCTGTCCTGAGGCCAATTGACGCCAGAGGCAGCTCCTCGCGCCGCCGCACTATCCAGAGCAGCACGGCAACGCACAGCCAGATGCCAAGTTCCCTTCCCAACACCTGCAAGTTCGAACGGCTCTCGCCGGAGAACAGGCGAAAGGTGGCCATGAAGATAGGCGTTGCCAACAGGGCGAATGCCAATCCAACCGCCGTGGCACCAGGACGCTTTAATGTTGTTGGTTGCTGCAAGGCTGTCCTCCAATTTACTCCGCATAATACAGGTCGGTCGCCGCATGAACCTCCATGCGCACCCTCCCGCGATGCCGGGTTATTGCAACCGTGTTGTCTCTTCGTCGGTCAATGTTGCTGTTTTCAGGACGTCCGGGTCCGCCAGTACTCCTGCAATTGAAGGACGAGATCCGCCAACGGTATCGCTGCGGCCACGCAGCACCAGACAATGGTTTCGGAGGCACCAGGGGTGTCGTCCAATCCGAATATTCCGGAGATCGCGCGAACCTCGAAGAACACAAGGGCGACGGCGTAGCTGCGTGTCATCCACTGGCGATGCTGCTGGATCTTCCTGTTACGGATAAAGTAGAGCAGCGATGGCTGCTGTCGAGGTCAGCAGGATGCCATCCACCAACGTGGCAATTGTAAAGGAGCGTGTCCCACCCATACGCTCCTCCAGGTATTGAATGTAAATGCCGAGCGGCGCCAGGACGAATACGCCGGTAATGTAGATTCGCCCGATGATGCGGTGCACCTTCGCGAACCGCTGCCGCAGCCGGTCAGAAAACTGCAAGGGGGCGAGCACCAATGCACAGGCTCCCGCCAGCCCGTGCGGTAGCAACCACCATTGAAACGACTGGATGTGTTGCCAATTTGGATCGCGACGATCGATGAGGAATCGTTCGTTGTGACCGAGGACATAGATCGTCGTCAGGGCGATCACCGCGAAGAAAATGTACTTGGGCCGAAGCCAGGAGATGCGAGGCCGAGGTGCTGTGCCGGTAACCATATTGACCTCTTGCTGCAGGCGTCGCCGCGAAATATACATCCCAGTACCGACGCAGTCATTTCGCTGGACAATCGGCGCCACTTCTCCCTACCTTCCAGGTCCAATGTCACCAGAAACCGCCCCGGTCCGCCGGCCCACAACGTCAACGCGCGGCCCGCTCGTGCGTTAAATCCAGGGGAACACCCGCTGTCATGCCAAATAACCACTGTGCGCTCGAGGCCATCTGATGCCCGAACCCCGGACGGGCGCTGCTCTCACTGCACTGCTGGGCCTGCTGGCAGGCTGCGCGGCCGCGCCTCCGGTCGGCATCCCGCGCAACACTGCCAGCGATGTGGCCTGGCTCAACCGCGTGAGCTTTGGCATCAGCGCGCAGAGCGCGGCGGATCTGCAGCGCGAGGGCCGGGCGGGCTACCTGGAGCAGCAGCTCGCGGCGCGCACCGACGTGTTGCCAGAGGCCATCGCGGCACAGATCGACGCCCTCGAAGTCACCCATGCCGACCCGGTCACACTGCTCCATGACCTGGCTGCCGAAAACCAGCGCATCAATGCCCTGCCCGAAGGAGCCGAGCGCGAACAGGCGCGCAAGACCCTCAACGAACACGGCAACAGGCTCGCCTACGAGGCCCAGCGGCGCGAAGTGCTGCGCGGCCTGTACTCGCCGGCACAGCTGCGCGAACAGATGGTGGCCTTCTGGCTCAATCACTTCAGCGTGTACCAGTACAAAGGCAATGTGCGTTGGCTGGCGGGCGACTACGCCGAGCGCGCCATACGCCCGCACGCCCTGGGGCACTTCCGCGATCTCGTGCTGGCGACACTCGAGCATCCCGCGATGCTCCAGTACCTCGACAATGCGCAAAATGCGGTCGGCCACGTCAATGAGAACTACGCGCGCGAACTGATGGAGCTGCACACCATGGGTGTCCAGGGCGGCTATGGCCAGCAGGACGTACAGGCCCTGGCCCGCATCCTCACAGGCGCCGGCGTCTATTCGGGCGGCGCCCCGCCGCACCTGAAGCCAGAGTGGCAATCCCTCTACCGGCGCGAAGGCGCCTTCGAGTTCAACCCCGCGCGCCACGACTTCAGCGACAAGCAGTTCCTGGGTGCGACCATCCGCGGCGCCGGGTTCCGCGAAATCGAGCTGGCCGTGGACCGCTTGACCGGGAGCGATGCCTGCGCACGCTTCATCTCGCGACAGCTCGCCACCGCCTTCGTGGCGGACAATCCGCCCGACGCC
>JANXYA010000326.1 GCA_025350345.1 Gammaproteobacteria bacterium | reverse complement strand
AAGGTCGGCAGGGTCTGCATCAGGTCAAGCACCGGCCGCATGGCCCGATACAGGCCCGGCCGGTGCGCGGCCAGGATGCCGATCGGCACTCCGATGCCCACGGCAAGGAACGCCGAGACCGCAACCAGCGACAGGGTCTCGAGCGTCAGCTGCCAGTAGCCGAGACTCAGTATGAACAGCAGCGCGGCCGCCACGAATACAGCGAGCCGCCACGATCGCTGCAGCTGCCAGGCCAGCGCCGCGGCGCCCAGAATGAACAGCGGTATCGGTATGGCGTACAGCACGGCGTTGAGGCCAGCCACCGTTGCACCGCCCGCGTTGGAGATCCCGGCCAGTGCACCGTGTTCGCTCGTGGTCAGCCGCTCGGTCGCCCGGCGAATGGCCTCCCCCACCGGCAGCTTGTGTGCCGTGATCCAGTTTTCGCCACGCTGCAGGAGTCCGGCCGCTGCGGGCCGTCGGGAAGCGCGGGCGCTCAGGCGCTCCACCCCGCTCAGCCACTGTGCGCGGATGGCCGGATGCGCCTCAAGCCACTCGCCCGCGGCGCGATCGGGCATGAGCTGTCGCTCGGTGATTGCCTGCATCACCTCGCTTTCCCCGCGCGTGGTAAATTCCAGGTTGCGCAGCAGGCGCGCAAGGTTCGGGCATTGGTTCAGGTAGCCCGCGCGGGCGAGGCTGTACACGGTCGCGCTGCCAAAGTTCGGGCCGAAGGTCTCATCGCCACCCGTCAGGTAGCGCAGCTCGAAGCGCATGTTCATCGGATGCGGTTCCCAGGCCAGGAACACGATGGGTTCGCGCACGCTGTAGGCGCGGGCGACCTGGGCCAGCATGCCCTGCTCACTCGATTCGACCAGCCGGAATGATCCCAGCCCGAACTCGTTGCGGCGGATCATGTCGAGCACGTGCCGGTTCCCGTCATTGCCGGCCTCGATGCCGAAGATCGTACGGTGCAGTCGCGGGCCAAAGCGCTGGATGTCGGCAAAGTCCCTTAAACCCTCGCCATAGGCGTAAGCGGGCACGGCCAGCGTGTACTTGGCGCCGCGCAGATTGCTGCGCACGATTTCGATCGAGTGATCGTCCACGTAGGGCTTCAGGCCGCTGGATTGCGCCGGCATCCAGTTGCCGAGAAACACGTCGATGTTGCCGGCCTTCATCTCGGCAAAGGTCACCGGCACCGCGAGCAGCGTGGTCGCCGGTGCGTAGCCCAGGTCGGCGAGCAGGCGGCTGAGCAGCGCGGTGGTCGCCGTGACGTCGGTCCATCCCACATCCGCGAGGCGCACATGCTGGCAGGCAGGAGCGTCAGCCGCAGAGGCCGGGGGTCCGCCGCCGAGGGCCAGGCCCGCCGCGCAGGCGCCTGCCAGCACACGCTGCCAGCGCATCTTCAGCGGCTTGCAGCGGGAGGCGGGAAGCGGGCCATCGCCTCGATGTCATTGAGCTCCTGGTCGTTGCGCACGTACAGGCGCGTCGCGTCGCGCAGCGGCTGATAATCCCAGGGCGCGTGACGCCCCTGGCGCAAGGCGGCGTAGACCAGATGCCGGCGCCGCTGGCTCGCCAGCACCTGCTGATGCAATTGGGGCAGCGACCAGCGCCTGTCCGTCTCGGCACGAAACCCGGCCAGCGCAGACGCATGCGCCTCATCGCTCGCGACGTTGTGGCGCTCGTCCGGGTCGGAGCCGAGATCGTAGAGCTGGTCCGGATCGATGGGTGAATGAATGAATTTGTAGCGGCCGCGGCGAATCATCACGACCGGCGCGATCGCCGCTTCACCGAGGTATTCGCCGAAGACTTCCCCCGGCGCGTCGCGGCCGCTCAGCTCCGGCACCAGGCTCCGGCCATCGACGGGGACCGCATAGCCTCCCGCCGGCGCGCCCTCACTGAGTTCTCGCAGCGTCGGCAGGATATCCAGCAGCGAGACCAGCGATTGCGAGCGGCGTGCAACGAAGCGGCCCGGCGCCGCCACGATGAGCGGGATACGGCAGGCGGGCTCGAAGAAATTCATCTTGTACCACAACCCCCGCTCGCCCAGCATGTCACCGTGATCGGCCAGGACCAGCACGATGGTGTCGCGCTCGAGGGCCGAGTCGCGCAACGCACTGAGCACGGCGCCCATCTGCTCATCGACGTAGGACACGGCGCCAAAATACGCGCGTCGCGCGGCGTGGACTTGCG
>JANXYA010000318.1 GCA_025350345.1 Gammaproteobacteria bacterium | reverse complement strand
AGCGAACCCCCGATGCCCCGCGCGGCGGCTTCGGCTTCATCGGCACTGGCGGCCACGAGGCCCCTGGGCACGGCGACGCCGTAGCTGGCGAGAATTTTCTTCGCTTGGTATTCGTGCAGGTTCATCGTCTGACCCAGTCCGGAAGGCGGCGAATTGTCGCGGAAACCCGCCGCGGATGCTACCTTGACAAGATGAGTGCAACGCCGGAGAGACTCCCTGCCCGCGAGAGCGCGCACACCGATCTCGCCTGGCGCATCGTCGGACTGACCAACCTTTACCGGCTGCTGGCGGTGCTGATGCTGCTGGTCGTGCACCTGCTGACGCAGCCGACTCCCAGCTTCGGCAGCGCCGCGCCCCAGCTGTTCCGGCTGATCCTGGCCATCTATTTCGTGCTGGCGGTGCTGCTGGTGCTGGCGGGACGGCGCCACTGGCCGGGACGGCGCACGCTGGTGCTGGCGCACGCGATCATCGATGCCGGTGCGATCGCGACGCTGATGTACGCCAGCGGCGGGGTGAGCAGCAACCTCGGCATCCTGCTCGTGATCCCGGTGGGCTCGATGGCGCTGCTGGCGCTCGGCCGCGAGGCCCTCATCATTGCCGCGATCGCCGCGCTCGCGATACTCGTGCAGCAGATCGCCAGCCAGATGGCCGGCTTCAGCGGAGCGGGCGACTACCCGCTCGCCGGCGTGATGGGCGTGATCGTATTCCTGGTCGCTGCCTCGGCCTGGCCGGTGGCCAATCGCCTGCGCGAGAGCGAAGCGCAGGTGCGCCAGCAGGAAGTGGACCTCGCCAACATGGCGCAGCTCTCGCAGTACATCGTGCAGCGCCTGCGCGAGAGCATCCTGGTGGTCGATCCGACCGATCGCATCCGATTGATCAACGAATCGGCCGCCGAGATGCTGGGTGACACCGCGGCGGTGCCGGGGGCGCTGCTGGGGGAGGTGTCACCGCGCCTGCTGTACCTGCTGACCACCTGGCGGACGCGCGCCGAGCCGGGCAAGGGCGAGGATATCCGCGCCAACTTCACCGCCGCCGACGGCGCCCGCATCGTCGAGCCGCATTTCGCGCCGCTCGGAGCCACCGAGCCCGCACCGGTGCTGATCTTCCTGGAGGACACCGGCGCGCTCGCCGCGCGGGTCCAGCAATCCAAGCTCGCCGCACTGGGCCGCCTCACCGCCAGCATCGCGCACGAGATCCGCAATCCGGTCGGCGCGATGAGCCATGCGGCGCAGCTCCTTGGCGAGACACCCGGCATGGGCGAGGGCGATAAGCGCCTGACCGAGATCATGCGCAGCAACGGCCAGCGCGTGAGCGCCATCATCGACAATGTCCTGCGCCTCTCGCGCCGCGAGGCCCCGCGCCCCGAGCGGATCGCACTCAGCCCCTGGTGCCAGCGCTTCCGCGAGGAATTCTGCGCCACCACGCAGTGCGAACCGGCGCGCTTCATCATCCAGGGCGCGGGCGCGGAGCTCGAGGCGGTGATCGATCCCAGCCAGCTGCAGCAGATCATGTGGAACCTGTGCGAGAACGCGCTGCGGCACGGCGGCACCGGGGGGAGCGAGGCGCGCGTGGAGCTGCAGCTCACGCGCGTCGCACGCCATGGCCGGGTGTGCGTCGAGGTGGCCGATCGGGGTGCGGGCGTGGACAGCGCGGATGTGGAACGGATCTTCGAGCCCTTCTACACGCGCGGCGCCAATGGCACCGGGCTCGGATTGTTCCTGGCGCGCGAGCTGGCCGAGATCAATGGCGCCACCTTGCTGTACGAGGCACGCAAGGGCGGTGGCAGCATCTTCCGCCTGGTGTTTGCCGACCCTTCGCGCTGGGCGTCGGTCATGCTGGCCGGGCAGCCGGTGGTGTGATTTTTGACGGCCGCTTAAGCTTAAGCTACGCGCATGGCGAAGCCCACCATACTGATTGTCGATGACGAGGCCGACCTGGTCGAGCTGGTGTCCCTGACACTCGCGCGCATGAACCTGGCCACGGAGTCCGCCGGCGATCTGGCGAGCGCGCGCCGGATCATGGGGGAGCGGCGCTTCGATCTGTGCCTCGCCGACATGCGATTGCCCGATGGCGATGGCCTGGACCTGGTGGCGTGGATCCAGCAGCACCAGCCCAGCCTCCCGGTGGCGGTGATCAGCGCGCACGGCAACGTGGAATCGGCGGTGCGCGCCCTGAAGCTCGGCGCCTTCGATTTTGTCACCAAGCCGCTGGACCTGGGGGTGCTGCGCCGGCTCGTGGCCGTGGCGATCCGCCTCGGTGACTCATCCGGCGCGGGCGAGACGACCAGGCTCGGACCGCAGCTGCTCGGCGCCTCGCAGGCCATGGGCGAGCTGCGCGCGCTGATTGCCCGCGTCGCACGCAGCCAGGCCCCGGTCCACATCTCCGGCGAGTCCGGCACCGGCAAGGAGCTGGTGGCGCGGCTCATCCACGCCGGCGGCGCGCGCCGCGACGGGCCGTTCGTGGCGGTCAACTGCGGCGCGATTCCCACCGAACTGATGGAAAGCGAGCTGTTCGGCCACAAGCGCGGGAGCTTCACGGGCGCGGTCAGCGACAAGCGCGGCCTGGTGCAGAGCGCGGAGGGCGGGACGCTCTTCCTCGACGAAGTGGCGGACCTGCCCCTGCACATGCAGGTCAAGCTGCTGCGCGTGATCCAGGAGAAAAGTGTGCGCCCGATCGGCGAGCAGCGCGAGCAGCCCATCGACGTGCGGGTCCTGTCGGCCACGCACAAGAGCCTGGCGGCGCTGGTGGCGAGCGGGCGCTTTCGCGAAGACCTGTACTACCGCATCAACGTGATCGAAATACGGGTGCCCGCCCTGCGCGAGCACGCCGGGGATATCCCGGAGCTCGCTGCCACGATGCTGCGCCGGTTGGGTCGGCGGCTGGGCAATGAGGCACCGGCGCTGGGCCCCGAGGCACTCAGTGCGCTCGGGGCCTACGGCTTTCCCGGCAATGTGCGCGAACTGGAAAACATCCTCGAGCGCGCGCTCACGCTCAGCACCTCCGAGCATATCAGCGTCGGCGATCTGCAGCTGCGGGAGGGCGCGGGCGCTGCCGCGGGCGCAGCGGCCGCCCCCGGCGGGGCGGCACTGGGCGATCAGCTCGAGAATATCGAGCGTGACGCGATCATCAAGGCGCTCGAGCAGACGCGCTACAACAAGACCGCGGCCGCGCGGCTCCTGGGGATGACCTTCAGGGCCCTGCGCTACAAGGTCAAGAAGCTCGGCATCGAGTGACGCGGCGCGTCAGTTTCTGACCCCGGCCGGCCGAATGTGTCGGCAATTCCGATCATGGCGCCGACCCGACAATCCGGCCTGGCTGGATATTTCACATTCATAAACAACAAGTTACAGGAAGACACGCCCTTTGGCACGGCCATTGCTTTATTTACCGGCAACCGGCACGGGCCGTGGCAGTTCCCCCTTGATACCTCCAGGAGTGCTTCATGAAGTCGATGCAGAAAGGTTTTACCCTGATTGAGTTGATGATCGTGGTCGCGATCATCGGCATTCTGGCCGCGATTGCGATCCCGGCCTACAAGACCTACACGGTGCGTGCGCAGATTTCGGAAGGCTTGGGCTTTGCCGACGCTGCCAAGGTCGCCGTGTCCGAGAGCTTCACGTCGAACGGCACCTGGCCCGGCACGAATGCCGCGGCAGGCATCGACGTGGCCACCAACCTGCGCAGCAAGTACGTTTCCTCGGTGACCGTGGGCGCCAGTGGCATCATCACAGTTGCCTACGGCAACGATATCGACCCGGCGGTGACGGCTGGTCAGACGATCGTTCTGACGCCGGCGCTGAGCCCGAACAACGACATCTCGTGGATCTGCAACACGCATGCGACCACCGGCCAGGTGACCCCGGTCGTGGCCGCGACGGCGGGCACCCTGTCCCCCAAGTACGTGCCGGCAATCTGTCGTTAATTGCTGCTTCAGTTCTCAGTGTGAACTGATCAGAAGCCCCTACCCGGTATGCGGGTAGGGGCTTCTTCTTTTGCGAAGCCCATCACTTAATGCGACACGCCGGATATGTAAATATCGGGTGCGGATTTGACAATGAGTGGCGGTCCCGGTGTGTTGGATTGAGCTGTCGTGGTGCGTGGAGGTTGTTCCTAAGGTCATGAACGTCAAGGCTTCTGCGTTCATGAGTGAGCGCTGCCGTGACCTTAGGCGACCTGCCCCAGCCGCCTCGGCAGGCATCCATTTTGGGAGTGAATCATGAACTCGAACCAGAAGGGCTTTACCCTCATTGAGCTGATGATCGTCGTGGCGATCATCGGCATTCTGGCGGCCATAGCGATACCGGCCTACAAGACCTACACGGTGCGTGCGCAGGTGTCAGAAGGCCTCGGGTTTGCCGACGCCGCCAAGATCGCCGTGTCCGAAACCTACACCTCGAACGGCACCTGGCCCGGCACGAACGCCGCGGCCGGCATCGACGTGGCCGCCAACCTGCGCAGCAAGTACGTGTCCTCCGTGACCGTGGGCGCCAACGGCGTCATCACGGTCGCCTACGGCAACGATATCGACCCCGCGGTGACGGCCGGCCAGACGATCGTCTTTACGCCTGCCCTGAGCCCGAACAAGGACATCTCGTGGATCTGCAACACGCATGCGACCACCGGCCAGGTGACCCCGGTCGTGGCCGCGACGGCAGGCACCCTGCCCTCCAAGTACCTGCCGGCGGTCTGCCGCTGATTGCTCGGCTCCGGCAAGGCTAAGAGACTGATTGGGAGGCCCCTGCCTGCAACGCCGGCAGGGGCTTCTTCTTTTGGGAAGCCCGTCACTTAGGCAGCGCGCCGGATGTGCAAATATTCCCTGCCTATTTGACATTGATTGGCAGTCCCTGTCAGTTAGACTAGGGTGTTTACACGCGCCGGGGTCATTCCTAAGCCCATGAATGAAAACGCTTCTTTGCTCATGAGCGCCTCGCGCACCGGCCTGGGCGGCCTGCCGCAGCGCCTTGTCCAGGACGGCGTGGTCGACGAGTCGGGCATGCACATGGCCCTGCAGGCCGCCGCGGAGAAGCGCACCAGCTTTGTCACCCAGTTGATTTCCGCCGGCGCGGCCACTGCCCGCGACATCGCCCTGGCCGCGGCCAGCGAATACGGCGTACCGCTCCTGGACCTCAATTCACTCTCGGTCGACCTGGACACCGTCAAGGTGGTGTCGGACAAGCTGCTCGCCAAGCATCGCGTGCTGCCCCTGTTCCGCCGCGGCAAGCGACTGTTCCTGGGCGTTGCCGACCCGACGAACCTGCACGCCATCGATGAAATCAAGTTCCAGACGGGACTGGCCGTCGAGGCCATCGTCGTCGAAGACGACAAGCTGCAGAAGTACCTGGACAAGGCCATCGAGCAGGCCGACACCTCGATGCCCAACCTCGGCGATGACGAAGGCGTCGACCTCGAGGCGCTCGAAGTCAGCGGCGGCGATGAGGAGCTCGGCGACGCCGTCTCGCGCGATGACGTCGAAGACGCCCCCATCGTGCGCTTCGTCAACAAGATCATGCTCGATGCGATCCGCAAGGGCGCTTCTGACATCCACTTCGAACCCTATGAGAAGACCTTTCGTGTGCGATTGCGCATGGACGGCGTGCTCAAGGAAGTGGCGCAGCCGCCGGTGCAGCTCGCGGGCAAGATCGCCGCGCGCCTGAAGGTCATGTCGCGCCTCGACATCGCCGAGCGGCGCGTGCCGCAGGATGGGCGCATCAAGATGCGCCTGTCCAAGACCCGCGCGATCGACTTTCGCATGAGCACCTGCCCGACGTTGTTCGGGGAGAAGATCGTGCTGCGTATCCTCGATCCCTCGCAGGCGATGCTCGGCATCGACGCGCTGGGCTACGAGTCGCACCAGAAGGCGCTGTACGTCAAGCATCTCGCCAAGCCCCAGGGCATGATCCTGGTGACAGGGCCGACCGGCAGCGGCAAGACCGTGTCGCTGTACACGGGCCTGCATATCCTCAACAAGGAAGACACCAACATCTCGACCGCGGAAGACCCGGCGGAAATCAATCTTCCCGGGGTCAACCAGGTCAACGTCAACAACAAGGTGGGGCTGACCTTC
>JANXYA010000266.1 GCA_025350345.1 Gammaproteobacteria bacterium | reverse complement strand
CGAGCCCATGGCCGCCGCGGTGGGCTCTGGGCTTCCAGTGCAGGAGGCACGCGGCTCGATGGTGCTCGATATTGGTGGCGGCACCAGCGAAGTCGCCGTGATCTCGCTCAACGGCATTGTCTATGCGAACTCCGCGCGCATCGGCGGCGATCGCTTCGATGATGCCATCATGAACTACGTGCGCCGCAATTACGGCATCCTGATCGGCGAGGCTACGGCCGAGCGCATCAAGATCGAGATCGGATCGGCCTATCCAGGTCAGCAGGTGCGCGAGCTCTCGGTCAAGGGCCGCAACCTTTCCGAAGGCGTACCGCGCAGCTTCACGCTCAACAGCAACGAGATACTCGAGGCGCTGCAGGAGCCCCTCCAGGGCATCGTCAGCACGGTCAAGCAGGCACTCGAGCAGACTCCCCCCGAGCTCGGTGCCGACGTGGCCGAGACCGGCATTGTCCTCACCGGCGGTGGCGCGCTGCTGCGCGATGTCGACAAACTGCTGATGGAGGAGACCGGACTCCCGGTGGTCATCGCCGACGATCCGCTCACCTGCGTGGCGCGCGGTGGCGGCCGAATCCTCGAACTCATGGACCAGATGGGCCCAGGTCACTTCGGATTGGAGTGAGGTGGCCGGGTTCGGCACAAGCGTCGGTCGGCCCATCTACGGGCGCGGGCCTTCGCCGGGTCTGCGCTTCACCGTCTACGCCCTGCTGTCCCTGACACTGATGTACATGGACCAGCATGCGCGCTGGTCCGAGCGCTTGAGATTCGGGCTGGCCGCGGCCGCCTATCCCGTCCAGGTCGCCGTCAATTCACCGGCGGCCGTGTGGCATTGGCTCACCGACAGCTTCGCGACACGCGGCACGCTGCGCAGCGATAACCAGCGCTTGCACGAGCAGGTGCAGCAACTGCAGCTCGCGGTGCTGCGCCAGCAGGCCCTGGAACAGGAAAACTCCCAGTTGCGCGCGCTGCGCGCTGGCCTGCCCCCGCTGGTGAAGAAATGGCTCGTCGCCGAGGTGATCGGGGTCGAGGCCGTGCCGCTCCGCCAGCGCTTCATCATCAACAAGGGCACCAATGACGGTGTGCACGTCAATCAGGCCGTGGTCGACGGCACCGGCGTGCTGGGCCAGGTGGTGCATGTCGGCCCTTGGAGTGCGGAAGTCATCCTGATCACCGATCCTGAGCACGCGCTGCCGGTCCTGATCACGCGCACCGGACTGCGCACCATCGCGGTGGGTTCGGGCAATGCGCACGAACTGCTGTTGAGCTATCTGGCGGTCAACTCCGACGTCAAGAGCGGCGACCTGCTGGTCAGTTCGGGCCTCGGCGGAGTGTTCCCCGCCGGTTACCCGGTCGGACGAATCACCGGCGTGAACCGCGAGCCCAACCAGCTGGTCGCGCAGGTCCAGGCCGAACCGCTGGCCATGATCGATCGCGCCCGCGAAGTGATGCTCATCGAGTTCGATGCGGCCCATCCGGCGGCGCCGCCGGCGGCCCAGGCGCTCAGCGATGCCAGCGCCCCGACACCGGCTGCTCGCGAGGGCGGGCGATGAGCAATCGGGAAAACCTGCTGATCATCCTGCTCACCTCGATGGCCGGCCTCGTGCTCAGCATCCTGCCGCTGCCGGCCTGGCTGGCGGTAATACGCCCGGCCTTCCTGGTGCTGGCCGTGCTGTACTGGTCGACGATGACGCCGTTCGTCGCCGGGCTGATGCTCGGCTTCGTCGGCGGCCTGGCCCTCGATGTATTCCAGGGTTCGCTCCTCGGCGAGCACGCCCTGGCGCTCTCCTTCGTGACCTACCTGGCGATTCGCTTCCACCTGATGATGCGCGCCAAGCCGATCTTCGAGCAGTCACTGTACGTGTGGCTGGCGCTGATCTGCTACGAACTGCTCCTCTGGGTGATCGATGGCTGGACGGGGCGCTCCTCCTCCAGCCCACTGCGCTGGGTGCACACGCTGGCCGGCGCGCTGATCTGGCCATTCGTGGTCGGCCTCCTGGGCCGCTTCCACTCGGCGCGGTGAGCAGCAGCGCATGCGCATCAAGGACCAGTGGAACGAGCAGCGCATCTACGCGAGCCGCACCTTCGCGGCGCTGCTGATCGTCGGTGTGCTGAGCCTGACGCTGCTGGGCAAGCTCGTCTACCTGCAGATCGTCCGCTACGAGTATTACCTCGAGCTCTCCCAGGGCAATCGCGTGCGCCTGGATCCGCTCCCGGCCAGCCGCGGCCTGATACTGGACCGGCGTGGCCGCGTGCTGGTCGACAACGAGCCCGCCTTCCAGCTCGAGCTGATCCGCGAACAAACGCCCAATCTGAACGACACGCTGCAGCGCCTGGCGGCGCTCAACCTGATCAACCACGAAGACGTCGAGCCGCTGGGGCGCATCATCCACGCGCGCCGCAGTTTCGACAGCGTGCCGATCCGGCTGCGGCTCAGCGACGAAGAGATCGGACGCTTTGCCGTGCATCGGCATGAGTTCGAAGGCGTGGATCTGAAGGCGCGCCAGACACGCCACTACCCGTACGGTGAGCTGGGGGTACACGCCCTGGGCTACGTGGCTGCGGTCAGTGAAGATGACATCGGCCGCATCGACCGGCCCGGCTACGCCGGCACCACGCTCATCGGCAAGCTGGGCGTGGAGAGCGCCTACGAGACTCAACTGCACGGACTGAACGGCTACAGCCAGATCCTGGTCAATGCCCAGGGCCGTTCGGTCAAGTTCCAGGGTGCCTACCAGCCGGAATTGCGCTCTGAAGCACCGGTGGCCGGCAAGGACCTGGTGCTGGCGCTCGACCTGCCCACGCAGCAGGCGGCCGAGCTCGCCCTGGGCGAGCATCGCGGCGCCGTGGTCGCCATCGATCCGGCCAACGGCGACGTGCTGGCGCTCGTCAGTCACCCGGACTTCGACCCGAGCCTGTTCGGGCGCGGCCTGACCCGGAGCGAATACAGCCAGCTGACCGACAACCCGGACAAGCCACTGCTCAATCGCGCCCTGCGCGGCGCTTACCCGTCAGGGTCCACGATCAAACCGGTGATGGCCCTCGCCGGCCTGAGCTATCACCTCGTCGATCCGGCCAAGCGCCAGTTCTGCGACGGCGTGTTTCACCTGCCTGGCAGCCGCCATATGTATCGCGAGGGCAAGGGCGGCAAGCACGGCGCCGTGGACCTGGTCGACGCCATTGCGCGCTCCTGCGACGTCTATTTCTACGGCCTGGCCTCGCAGCTCGGCGTCGACCGCATCGCCACCTTCGCGGCCCAGTTCGGGCTCGGTGCCCTCACCGGCATCGACATCAGCGGCGAGAAGCCCGGGCTCCTGCCGACTCCCGAATGGAAGCGACAGACCTACAAGCGGCCGCAGGATCAGATCTGGTACCCGGGAGAGACCGTCAACCTGGGCGTCGGCCAGGGTTATCTCACCGTCACGCCGCTCCAGCTCGCGCACATGGCCGCGGTGCTGGGCGAGCGCGGCCGGAGCTTCCAGCCACGCGTGGTCATGGGCGAGCGCGATGCAACGGGTAAGGTCGCACCGCTCGCGCCGGTGGCTTCCCCAGGCGCCACCGGCATCAGCGCGGAGGACTGGGCGCTCATCCTGCGCGGCATGGTCGGTGCGACCACATATGGCACGGCCGCCGCCATCGGCAAGGACACGCGCTACAGCATCGCCGGCAAGACCGGCACGGCGCAGGTGTACACCGTGGCGCAAAACGCCAAGTACAACGAGAAGACCGTGGCGGAGCGCCTGCGCGATCATGCCTGGTTCATCGGCTTTGCACCGGCGGAGGCGCCGCGCATCGCGGTGTGCGTACTGGTGGAAAATGGCGGCTTCGGGGCCAGCGCCGCCGCCCCCATCGCCCGTCGCGTGATGGACGCCTATCTGCTCGAGAGGGTGCCGGCCGCAGCGGCCGGCGGGAGCGAAAAACCATGACGCTCACTGATCATCGCGATTCGGCCGCGCGCCGCACGCTCAGCACCGCGGCGCGGCTCCTCTCGGCCCTCAAGCTCGATGGCCCGCTGCTCGTGGGGCTCGGCCTGCTGGCGGTCTACGGGCTGCTGGTGCAGTACAGCGCATCGGGCCAGAGCCTGGAGACCGTGGCGCGCACGCTGCTGCGCATCGGACTCGGCGCGATGGCGATGATTGGCCTGGCGCACAGCAGCCCGAACTTCCTGCGCAGCCTGGCGCCGTGGCTCTATGGCGCGGGCATCCTGCTGCTGCTCATCGTCGATGCGATGGGCTACGTCGGTAAAGGGGCGCAACGCTGGCTTGACCTGGGCCTGATCCGCTTCCAGCCCTCGGAGATCATGAAGCTCGCCGTGCCGATGCTGGCGGCATCGATCATGCACGAGCGGCGCCTGCCGCCGGACTGGAAGAGCCTGCTGTTGCTGGCGGCGATCATCGTGGTTCCGGTTGGCCTGGTCGCCCCGCAACCCGACCTCGGCACCGCGTTGCTGATCTTTGCCAGCGGCGCGCTGGTGGTGCTGATGGCGGGCCTGCAGTGGCAGGTGATCGGCGGTCTGGCACTGGCGGGCGCGGGTGCCGCGGTCGTGGGCTGGAGATTCCTGCACGATTACCAGCGCCAGCGGATCCGCATCTTCCTCGATCCACAGTCCGATCCACTCGGTTCGGGCTACCACATCATCCAGTCGCAGATCGCGATCGGCTCGGGGGGCCTGTTCGGCAAGGGCTGGATGCACGGCAGCCAGGCACAGCTCGATTTCCTCCCCGAACGCTCCACCGATTTCATCTTCGCGGTGATCGGGGAGGAATTTGGGCTGCTCGGCCTGATCGTGCTGATGCTGCTCTACCTTTTCATCGTGTCACGCTCGGTCTATCTGGCGACGCAGGCCAGCGGCACCTTCGCGCGGCTCCTGGCCTCGAGCCTGGCCCTGACCTTCTTCGTGTACGTGTTCATCAATGCGGGCATGGTCAGCGGCCTGCTGCCGGTGGTGGGCGTGCCCTTGCCGCTGATCAGCTACGGCGGCACCTCCGTCGTGACGCTGCTGGCGGGCTTCGGTATCCTGATGGGGCTCCACTCCCACCGGAAACTCGTCAACTCGTGATCCCGCGCGCGCTGCTGCTGCTGCTCTGTGCCCTGCTGCCGGCGCGATCGCCAGCCGCGCCGGAAACGGGAGCCGCACCGGATACGCAAGCCTCCCCGCCCCCCGAGCGCGTGCTGCCCGGCCACACGCGCTTTGATCTCGGGCGCCCCGACATCACCGCCTTCGTCGACCGCCTCGCCTCGCGGGGATTTGATCGCGCCGCCGCCTTCGCGCTGCTCGCCAAAGCCGAGCCACAACCCGCAATCATCGATGCGATGAACCGGCCGGCGGAAAAGACCCTGGCGTGGTGGGAATATCGCGCGCGCTTCCTGACCAGCGAGCGCATCGAGGCCGGCGCCAGGCTGTGGCGCGAGCACCGCGAGTTGCTCGACGCCATCGCGCTGGAGCGGCACGTGCCGCCAGAGTACGTGCTGGGCATCATCGGCGCTGAAACCTCCTTCGGCCGCGTCACGGGCCGCCACCGCGTGCTCGACGCGCTCGCGACGCTGGCCTTCGACTATCCGGCGCGCAGCGAGTACTTCCAGCAGGAGCTCGAGCAGTTCCTGCTGCTCTGTCGCGCCGGCGAGCTCGACCCGCTCACGACGCTGGGCTCCTACGCCGGCGCCATGGGCGGGGCGCAGTTCATGCCCTCGAACTTCCAGAAATATGCAGTCCACGAGGCCGGCACCGGTCATCCCGATCTTTGGAACGACTGGGGCGATATCTTCGCCAGCATCGCCAACTACCTGCAGCAGCACGGCTGGGCCGACGGCCAGCCCGTGCTCGCCGAGGCGGAACTTGGCGCCGCGCCGGAGCCCGGGCCGCTCGGCAGCGTGGCCCTCGGCGAGACGCTGGGCGCACTGCGCAGCCGCGGCATGCGCGTGGCGAGCCTGCTGGGCGACGATACGCCCTGCGTAACGATCCCGGCGACGCTCGAGTCGGGCACGAGCTACCGGATCGGATTCCAGAATTTCTACGTCATCACGCGTTACAACCGCAGCCCGCTCTACGCGATGGCCGTGCACGACATGGCACAGGCTCTGGTGGCGCGCGTGCTCGCCGCGGACGCGCCCTGATGATCGTGCGGCGCGCGCATCTTGCCGCCGCCACCGCCTGTTCCCTGCTGGTTGCCGCCTGCGCCTCGACGCCGCGCCGTGCCGCGCCCGCTGCGCCACCTCCGGCTCCACCTCCTGACATTGCCGCCACCCCGGATGCGGTACCGCGTGCCGAGGCGCGCAGCAGCCACGGCAATCCGCCCTTCTATGACGTGAACGGCCGTCGCTACCAGGTGCTCGCGAGCGCCGATGGGTACACGGAGCGGGGCGTAGCCTCCTGGTACGGTCCGGACTTTCACGGCCACAGCACCTCGAGCGGCGAACCGTACGACATGTACGCGATGAGCGCCGCGCATCGCACGCTGCCCATTCCCTGCTACGCGCGCGTGACCAACCTTGCCAACGGCCGCAGCGTCCTCGTGCGCATCAATGATCGCGGTCCCTTCGTCGCCAACCGGATCGTCGATCTGTCCTACGCGGCCGCGCTGCGCCTCGACATCGTGCGTACCGGTACGGCCTTCGTCGAGTTGCGCACGGTGCAGCCAGGGGAAATACCGGCTGTCACGGCATCAGTGCCTGCGCTGCCGGCGGCCCCAGCTGCATCGTCCGCGGCGGCGCCCGTGCCGGCTGAAGCAGCGCCGGAAGCGGCTTCCCCGCCACCGCTGGTTGCGCTTTATATCCAGGTGGGCGCCTTCGCCGAGGCCGGCAATGCGCAGCGGCTCGTCGAGCGCCTGCAGGCTGCCGGCATCAGGCAAGTCTTCACGCTCGAGAGTACTGCGAGCGGTCAACTCCTGCGCCGCGTGCGCATCGGTCCGGTCAGCTCGGTCGAGGAGTTCGATCGGCCCGCGGCACGGCTGGCGAACTTAGGGGTCCCCGAGGCACGGCTCGCCAACGACTGATCGCTCCCCTACACTGCGCTCCGCCGCGCCAGGGCGCGGCAACCACGATGGCTTGCGGAGACTACGGATGAGCCTGACTCGCTCCTTGTTGATTGCCCTCGGCGCCGGCTGCATGGCCGCGTCCTTCGCCGCACCGCCGGGTGCGCTGGCGCCGCTCGCCAGCCCTCCCACGCCGCAAGCGCGCAGCTGGGTGCTGATCGATTTTGCCAGCGGACAGTCCCTGGCGGAGGGCAATGCCGACCAGCGCATCGAGCCGGCGAGCCTCACCAAGCTGATGAGTGCCTACGTCGTGTTCAATGCCCTGCGCGCCGGCCAGTTGAAGATGGACGAGCAGGTCCTGATCAGCGAGCACGCCTGGCGCGCGGAGGGGTCGCGCACCTTCGTGAAGGTGGGCACGCGCGTCCCGGTCGACGTGCTCATCAAGGGCATGATCGTGCAGTCGGGGAACGATGCCACCATCGCGCTGGCGGAGCGGGTGGGCGGAAGCGAGGCCGCGTTCGTGCAGTCGATGAATGGCTATGCGCAGCGCTTAGGGATGCATGGCACGCATTTCGAGGACTCCAGCGGCCTGCCCTCCCCCACGCACTACAGCACGGCGCGGGATCTGGCCACGCTGTCACAGGCGATCATCCGCGACTTCCCCGAATACTATGGCATCTACGCGCTGCGCGAATTCACCTGGAACAACATCCGCCAGGAAAATCGCAATGGCCTGCTGGAGCGCGATCCAAGCGTGGATGGCATCAAGACGGGCCACACCGAGACCGCCGGTTACTGCCTGATCAGCTCGGCGAAGCGTGCTGGCATGCGCCTGATTGCCGTGGTGCTCGGGGCGCCGGGAGTGGCGGCGCGCGAGAGCGGCAGCGCGGCGCTGTTGAACTTTGGCTTCAGCGCCTTTGAGACGGTCACGATCCGCAAGGCCGGCGAGACCGTGCTCAAGCCGCGCGTGTACAAGGGTGCCGAGGAGTACGTGGCCGTGGCGACCCACACCGCCGTCGAGGTCACCGTGCCCCGGGGCCAGGGCACCGCCGCAACGACACGCACCACGCTGCGCCGGCCGCTGATCGCACCGCTCCCGGGCGACGTCGCGGTGGGCGAACTGCAGGTCGACATCGCCGGCAAGACGGTGGTGCGCGCCGCGCTCTACCCGGTCACGACCATGCCGGCGGGCGGATGGTGGCGACGGCTGGTCGATACCGTCAGCCTGTGGTTCTGAGCCGTGCAGCGGCGCGATGTCTGAACCCCTCCCGCTCTGCCACCTGAACGGCCAAGTGCTGCCGTTGCGCGAGGCACGCATTTCACCGCTCGACCGGAGTTTTCTGTTCGGCGACGGCGTCTACGAGGTAATCGCCGTGCACGGCGGCTACGCCCCCCAGCTCATGGACAACATCGCGCGCCTGGCGCGCAGTCTCGCTGAGCTGAAGATCCGCAATCCCTACCAGGCCGCGCAATGGGCCGAGCTGATTCGCGCACTCGCCGCCGCCAACGGCAGTGGCGACCTCTATGTCTACCTGCAGGTGTCCCGCGGCAGCGAATACGGCCGCAACCACGCGCCGCTCCCGGACATCGAGCCCACCGTGTTCGCCTTCTGTGCCCCCCTGCCGCCGACCCCGCCGGAGCTGTACGAGCGGGGCCTGAGCTGCATTACGGCGGTGGACACCCGCTGGGCGCGCTGCGACATCAAGTCCGTCGCGCTGCTGGCCAACGTGCTGCTGCGCCAGCAGGCGATCGAGGCCGGTGCGGCCGAAACCATCCTGCTGCGCGACGGATGGCTGACCGACGCCAGCGCCTCGGCCGTGCACGTGGTGATCGGCGGGGAGATCCGCACGCCGCCGCGGGGCCACCAGCTGCTGCCGGGCACGACGCGGCTCCTGGTTGAAAAACTCGCCGCAGCGAACGGCATCGCCTGGACCAATGCCGCGGTCAGCGAAGCCGCGCTGCGCGGCGCTGATGAAATCTGGCTCAGTGCCTCCACCCGCGGCGTGGTGCCCGTGACCCGGCTTGATGGCCTGTCCGTGGGTGACGGCCGTCCCGGCCCGCTGTGGAGGCGGATGCGCGCGCTCGTCGAGGCCAGCTGGCTGCCCGGCCAGCGACCGCCCTGATCCACGGCAGGCTATGCTTCGCGTCGTGGACACGCCGAAACTGCTGACTTTCCCCTGCGCCTACCCCATCAAGGTCATGATGCGCGCCGACGAGACCGTGCGTGCCAGCGTTGACGATGTCATGGCGCGCCACGCCGAAGCCGCTGCCATCACGACCGCCACCGAGCGCCCCTCCGCGCAGGGCAACTTCCAGGCGGTGACCTACACCATCCACGCGCGCGACGAGGCGCACATCGCGGCCCTATTTTCCGATCTCAAGGCCGTGAGCGGCGTGTTCCTGGTCCTGTAGCACCGATCGCAACACGCCCCCCGCGCGGCCAGCGGTCCGCGCGAGCTCCTCGAGCAGGAGCGGCGCCAACTCCACGCCCGTTTCCTGCACATCAGCCGGGCCACCGAGCGAGGCCAGTTGCGTCATCTGCAGCCCGGGGTAGCCGCATGGGTTGATGCGCAGGAAGGGCTCCAGATCCATGCTCACGTTGAGCGCCAGCCCGTGATAGCTGCCGCCGCGACGGACCCGCAGGCCGACGCTGGCGAGCTTGGCGCCGTCCACGTAGACGCCCGGGGAGCGTTCGCGGCACCGGGCCTCGATGTGATGAGCGGCGGCCAGCGCGATGACGGCACGCTCGAGCGCGGTGACCAGATCGCGCACCCCAAGGCGGGCACGGCGCAGGTCGATGAGCGCGTAGACCACGAGTTGTCCGGGGCCGTGGTAGGTCACCTGGCCGCCGCGATCGATGCGCACCACCGGAATATCGCCGGCCGCGAGCACGTGGGCCGGATCGGCGTTCATCCCCAGCGTGTAGACGGGCTCGTGCTCGAGCAGCCAGAGCTCATCGGGCGTGTCGGCGCCGCGATCCTCTGTGAAGCGCTGCATGGCCCGCCAGGTGGGCTCATAGGGCAAGCGCCCCAGCCACCTGACGGTGAGATCCGGGGCCGGCATCGCCGCCTCTGGTGCCACCGCGCTCACGGGCTGTGCAGCGCACGGCCCTCGTGCAGGCCGACGTTGTTGCCGGCGAGCGCCCGCTCGGCGCGATAGCTCGAGCGCACCAGCGGACCGGAGACGCATTCGCGGAACCCGCGGGCCAGGCCCGCCTCGCGGTAACGCGCAAATTCCTCGGGCGTGACGAAGCGCACCACCGGCAGGTGATGCAGGGTGGGCCGCAGGTATTGGCCGAGGGTGAGTATGTCGACACCCACCGTGCGCAAGTCGTCCATGCACTCGAAGATCTCGCCGTCCGTCTCGCCCAGCCCGAGCATCAGGCTGCTCTTGGTCAGCACTGCAGGCCGATGCGCCTTGGCGTAGCCAAGCACATCCAGTGTCTGCTGGTAGCCGGCGCGCGGATCACGCACCGGATGCGTCAGGCGGCGCACGGTCTCGATGTTCTGCGCAAACACCTCGACGCCGGAATCGACGACACGCGCCACGCCCGCGCGCACACCCTGGAAATCGGGTGTCAGTGCCTCAACAGCCGTGCCGGGGGTACGCTGCTTGATCGCGCGCACGCAGGCCGCGTAGTGCTCCGCCCCGCCGTCACTCAGGTCGTCCCGATCCACTGATGTCAGCACGACGTAGCGCAGTCCCATCAGCTCGACGCTGGCGGCGACGTTGGCGGGTTCCTCCGCATCGAGCCAGCCCCGCGGATTACCCGTATCCACGGCGCAGAAGCGGCAGGCACGCGTACAGACGGCACCCATGACCATGATCGTGGCCGTGCCCGCATTCCAGCACTCCCCGATGTTGGGGCACTTGGCTTCCTCGCATACCGTGGCCAGGTGGTGCTCGCGTACCGTGCGCCGCACGGCCTCATAGCCCTCTCCTGCCGCCAGCGGCGCCTTGAGCCAGCGCGGCTTGCCCGTGGGGGCAGGTGAGTCAAGCCCGCCGCGCGCGCGCACGCCGTCCTTGATGGCGGTGAATCCCTGTGCCGTAAGGTACTTCTCCCCGCTCCGCGGGGCTTCGGCTATGACGGGAATCCTCTTGAATTCAGCCATGCGCGCATCATACCCCGGTTGCGCGCGCATTCAGCGCCGCCAAGCGCTCCGCGGAGCCGACGTCGGCCCACTGCCCCCGGAACAGTTCACCCTTAAGCCGCCGCGCCGCAATCGCCGGCCGCAACACCGACAGCAGGGGAAATCTCCCGGCACTGCAGCCGGCGAACAGCTCCGGCCGGTAGACACCGATGCCGGCGTAGGTGTAGCGCGGTTCGCCCGTCTCCAGCACCTCGCCATCCTGCAGGGCAAAATCGCCGCGCGGATGATGGGCGGGATTGGGCACCAGCACCAGCTGCGCCAGCGCGGCGGGCGCGATCTGCAGGAGCGCAAAATTGATATCAGTATGGGTGTCCGCATTGACGACCAGGAAGGGCCCCTCGCCGAGCAGCGGCAGGGCCTGGAAGATTCCGCCACCGGTCTCCAGCGGCGCAGCCGGCTCCTCGCTGTAGTGGATCTGCAGGCCGAAGCGCCCGCCCGCGCCCACGGCAGCGCGAATCCGGGCGCCGAGCCAGGACAGGTTGATCACCACCTCGCGCACCCCGGCACGCGCGAGCGCCTCCAGGTGCCAGTCGATGAGCGGCTTGCCGCGCACCTCGAGCAGTGGCTTGGGCGTCGGGTCGGTCAGCGGCCGCAGCCGCTCGCCGCGCCCGGCCGCCAGCAGCATCGCCTTCACGCCGACACCGCGCCGAGCGCCAGCACGCGCGCGTTGGCCGGCGCCAGGCCCGCAACGAGCCGGCGCTCGACCCATTGGCTGAAGCGGCGCAACTCCGCGTAGCGCGCCGCCGTGTCGCGCACATAGTCGAGCGTGCGCGGCAGGTCGGCCAGAAACCCCTGCTTGCCGTCCCGGTACCAGAGGCGCGCAAAGATGCCGAGTACCTTCAGATGCCGCTGCAGGCCGATCAGGTCAAACCAGCGCAGGAATTCCTCGCGGTTCGCGCCGCTTCAGCCAATGGGTCGAGCGCCGGCTCGTTGCGGGCCTGGCGCCGGCCAACGCGCGCGTGCTGGCGCTCG
>JANXYA010000192.1 GCA_025350345.1 Gammaproteobacteria bacterium | reverse complement strand
GCGAGATCCTCCACGACCCGATCGATCGGGAGATGGTGCGCTCGATCAACGAGATCGGGCACCTGACCGGCAAGCAGACGATCGCGGAATTTGCCGAGAACGCCGAGATCATCCAGATGCTCACCAGCATCGGCGTCGACTACGCGCAAGGCTACGGCATCGCGCAGCCCCAGCGGGTGCTCAAGGCCGTGAACGCCTGAGCGGTGCTCAGCGCCGCAGCAGGTAGACGCACTCCCGCAGGCTCTTCAGCCCGCGCGCCTGGTAGCGCGGCTCGATCGGGCAGTTCTCGCGCGCCGCGAGAGCGGTGACCGAAAAGCCCGGCGCATGCAGTTCGCGCACCTCGGCATCGGGCACGGAAAAGGGCGGGCCGGCCATCTGCTCCTGCCGGTACTCGAGCGTCAGGAGCAGCATCGCGCAGCGCCCGGGCAGGATCCGGCGCAGCTGCTGCGCATAGCGCACTCGCAGGGGCGGCGGCAGCGCGATCAGGGCCGCACGGTCGTAGACGCCCGCGACGGTCGCGACTGCGGCCTCATCGAGGTCGAAGAAATCGCCGAGGAGGATCTGGAAGCCCCCGGCCTCCCAGCATTCGAGCTTGCCGGCAGCGTAGCGGCGCGGGAGGAGCTGCCGCTCCGCGAAGAATTCCTGCACGGCGATCGCCGAGAGTTCCACCCCCACGACGGGGTGGCCCTGGGCATGCAACCAGTCCATGTCGGCACTCTTGCCGCACAGAGGCACCAACGCCGCCGCCGAGGGCGGGCAGCCAAGGCGCGGCCAATACGATTGCAGGTCGGCATTGGTCTGCGCCTGGTGGAAGCCGATCTCGTGGCGCTGCCATTTGTCCAGCCAGAATCCCGAGTGCATTTTAGTCCGGGAGCGCGTAGGGCAGTGGCAGTGGCCTGCATTCCACCCGTCGGGCGGGCGTGGCTGGCGTGGCGGGCGCAGCGGGCGTGGCGGGCGACGGTGCGGATTGGGCGGCCGCTGTATCGGTCGCGGCCCCAGGCAGCATCGGCAGTGCGGCCACGGCGAGGAACTCGGTGCGGCCATCGGCATGGCTCACTGCATCGACGATCTGTGCCGTGCGCCCGTCACCCAAAGTGACGGCCTCGCCTGGGCTCAAGGCAATGGCCGAGGCGGCCTCGAAGCGCTGCATGCGCCGCTTGACGCGGCCACGGTAGTGCGCGCGGGCTATGATTTCCTGGCCGGTGTAGCAGCCCTTGGTGAAGGAGATGCCGGCGACGCAATCGAGGTTGAGCATCTGCGCCACGAAGGTGCCGCTGGTCGAGGCGTAGACCTGGGGGAGGCCCGCCGCGATGGCGCGCGCGCGCTCCCCTGGCTGCAGGCAGTGCGCGGCGGCGGGAGATTGTGCCGCCAGCGCAGCCAGCGCGGTGGCATTCGATTCATTGCTGATCGCAAGCTTCGCGCGCAGGACGTAGCGGCGGAGCGTCGCCATGGTGAGCTCGGCAAGTTCCGCCGGCAGCAGGGCGACGATGTGATCGGGCTCCAGGGCCGCCAGGCGCAGCAACGCGAGGACGCGCCCCTGCGGGTTGTGCAGCCCTGCGAGCATGAGGCGCTCTGCGCCCAGTGCGCTCATGTCGTTGGACAGCTGCCCCTGGAGAAATTTGACGGCGTCGGGGCCGCGAAAGCGCAGCAGCCCCGGAGCCGGCGCCGGGCCGGCGGGAGCCGCTTCAGCCCGAGATTCCATCGCCATTCCCGCTCACTGACTCCCCTGGCCTCAAGGCCGCCCTTGGTGGTCGTCACTGCCCGATTCTGGCACACTCGCGCGCCATGCCGGTTTCTCCAGAATTGAAGCCCGCCTTACCCGGATCGGCGGGTCGAGGTGTGGCTCCTGAAGCGCTGCCGGGCCGGGCGGCGGGCAAGGCGCAACCCGGCGCCACCGCTGCGGGCGTGCCGGCCGAGACCGGTGGGCCGGCGGGGCCGGAACCGACCCGGTACGGGGACTGGGAACACGCGGGCCGCTGCATTGTTTTCTGACGCGCACGAAGTTCCGAGCGGGCGCGAGCGGCCACTGTCCCCGCACCTGTCCATCTACCGCTTCATGTACACGATGGCGCTGTCCATCCTGCACCGCTTCACGGGTGTGCTGCTGGCCCTGGGGCTGTGTGCCCTGGTGTACTGGCTGATGAGCGCCGCTGCGGGCGAGAGTGCCTACGAGCGGAGCGGCTGGTTGTTTCGCGGCTGGGCGTTCCGCGTCCTGCTGCTCGCCTGGCTCGCCAGCTACTGTTTTCATTTCTTCAATGGCCTGCGTCACCTGGCCTGGGACGCTGGCCTGGGGTTTGAGCGGGTGCACGCGCGCCGCAGTGCCCGTCTGGTCATCGTACTCGCGATCCTCGCCTTCCTCATCGCCGCCTGGGTGCTGTTCTGGCCGCGCGCAGGTGCGCCTTGAGCCTGCGCTCCCCCCTGGGAGTCGCGCTGGGCCGCGGGGCGGCCGGCGAGGGCGCGGCGCATTGGTGGGCGCAGCGCGCCTCGGCCGTGGCGCTGGTGCCCCTCACGCTGTGGTTCCTGCTCTCCCTCACCCGCCTGCCGCTGGATGATTTTGCGGCCGTGACCCTGTGGGTCGCCCGCGGGGCCAATCCGCTCTGGCTGGCCCTGCTCCTGGTGGCCCTGTGTTTTCATTCGCGCCTGGGCGTGCAGGTGGTCATCGAGGATTACGTGCACAGCGGCGCGCTGAAGTTCGCGGCGCTGCTGCTCAACAGCGCCGCGCATCTGCTGCTGGTGGCGGCGGGCCTGTACGCGGTGCTGCGCATCGTGCTGCGGGGCCTCGCGTGAGCGCCCGCCCGATCATCGATCACAGCCACGATGTGCTCGTGGTGGGCGCCGGTGGCGCCGGGCTCCGTGCGACGCTGGGACTGGCCGCGGCCGGATTGTCGACCGCGTGCATCACCAAGGTGTTTCCAACCCGCTCCCACACGGTGGCGGCGCAGGGCGGCATTTCCGCGGCGCTCGGCAACATGGGCGAGGATGACTGGCGCTGGCACATGTACGACACCGTGAAGGGCTCGGACTGGCTCGGCGACCAGGACGCGATCGAATTCATGTGCAAGCAGGCGGCGGAAGCGGTCATCGAGCTGGAGCACTACGGGGTGCCCTTCTCGCGCACCGAGAGCGGCCACATCTACCAGCGACCCTTCGGCGGCATGACCACGCATTACGGCAAGGGCATCGCGCAGCGCACCTGTGCCGCCGCCGATCGCACCGGTCACGCGATGCTGCATGCGCTGTATCAGCAATCCATCCGCCATGAAGCGCAGTTCTTCGTGGAATATTTCGCCGTCGACCTGCTCATGGAAGACGGCGTATGCCACGGCGTAGTCGCGATCGATCTGGCCGACGGCAGCGTGCACCGCTTCCGGGCGCAGCGGACGATCCTGGCCACCGGCGGCTACGGCCGTGCCTGGTTTTCCTGCACCTCGGCCCACACCTGCACGGGCGACGGCGGCGGCATGGTGTTGCGCGCCGGCCTGCCGCTGGAGGACATGGAGTTCGTCCAGTTCCATCCGACCGGCATCTACGGCGCGGGCTGCCTGATCACGGAGGGAGCGCGCGGCGAGGGCGGGTACCTGACGAATTCGACCGGCGAGCGCTTCATGGAGCGCTACGCACCCAACGCCAACGACCTGGCCTCGCGCGATGTGGTGAGCCGTGCGATGACGATCGAGATTCGCGAAGGGCGCGGGGTCGGTGAGCTCAAGGACCACATCCACCTGCACCTGGAGCACCTCGGGCCCGCCGTCATCAAGGAGCGGCTCCCCGGCATTCAGGATACGGTGCGCATCTTCAGCCACGTCGATGTGACGCGCGAGCCGATCCCCGTGCTGCCCACCGTGCACTACAACATGGGTGGCGTGCCCTGCAATGTGCACGGCGAGGTGCTTACCCGTGCACAAGGCGCCGATGCCCTCGTGCCCGGCCTGATGGCGGTGGGCGAGGGGGCCTGCGTCTCGGTGCACGGTGCGAACCGGCTCGGGTCCAACTCGCTCCTCGACCTGGTGATTTTCGGCCGTGAGGCCGCGCGCCACTGCGCCAGCACGCTCAAGCCCGGCGCGGCGCTCAAGCCCCTGGCGCGCGCTGCGGGTGAAGAGGCGGTGGCGCGCGTGGAACGGCTCCGCAGCGCCAGGGGAGCGCGACCGACGGCGCAGATCCGCCTCGAGATGCAGCAGATCATGCAGGTCCACGCGGCGGTGTTCCGCACCGGTGAGACACTCGCGGCGGGCTGCCAGAAGCTTGCCGCGTGCTTCGATTCCTTCGCCGACGTGGGCTTGAGCGATCGCGGCATGGTGTGGAATACCGACCTGGTCGAGACGCTCGAGCTCGAGAACCTCCTGGGGCAGGCCACCGCCACGATCCACGCGGCTGCCGGCCGGCAGGAGAGCCGCGGTGCGCAGGCGCGCGAGGATTTTCCGGAGCGCGATGATCGCAACTGGCTCAAGCACTCGCTGTGCTGGGTTGAGGGAGCCGGACGGGTGCGCCTGGAGTATCGCCCGGTGCAGCTGCACACACTCACCGATGAGGTCGAGTCCGTCGCGCCCAGGGCGCGCACCTACTGAGGATCCTGAGATGGCTGAATTCAGGCTGCCCGCCCATTCCCGCATCGACACCGCCGCGGGCAAGGTGTTTGCCGCTCCGGCCGGGGCAAGCCGGGTGCGCACCTTCAGGATCTACCGCTTTGACCCCTCCACGGGGCAGAACCCGCGGGTCGACAGCTACCAGGTCGACATGGCCCGCTGCGGCCCGATGGTTCTGGACGTCCTGCTGAAGATCAAGAACGAAGTCGATGCGACGCTCTCGCTGCGGCGCTCCTGCCGCGAAGGGATCTGCGGCTCGTGTGCGATGAACATCAACGGCCTCAATACGCTCGCCTGCACGCAATCCTGCGCCGACCTGGGGAGCGGCGAGGTGCGCATCTATCCGCTGCCCCACATGCCGGTGGTCAAGGACCTGGTTACGGACCTGTCGAGCTTCTACGCCCAGTACGCGGCCGTGAAACCCTGGCTGCAGACGCGCACGCCAGCCTCGCCGGACCGGGAGCGGCTCCAGTCCAAGGAGGATCAGGAAAAGATCGACCGGCCGTCGGCGTGCATCCTGTGCGCCTGCT
>JANXYA010000190.1 GCA_025350345.1 Gammaproteobacteria bacterium | reverse complement strand
GTCGGCGAGGCTGCGCGCATCGGCCGTGCCGGCGCTCTGCACGGCGAGTTCCAGGCTGTCGCGCACCGCCAGCAGCTCGGCGGCAAAGCGCTCGAGCGCAAGGCGCTGGGCATTCTCGATGTCGCGCTGCGCGCGCTTGCGCACGTTCTCGAGCTCGGCCATGGCCCGCAGCTGGGCGTCACGAGCGGCGGCGAGGCCCTGCTCGGCGCTGGCCAGGGCGGCACGGAGCGCAGTGAGCTGGGCCTCGCCCGTGGCTGATTGCCCCGGGACGGAGTCGGAATCTTCCGCGGCGCTATCGGCCTGCTCGACAGATGCCATAAAATCGTTCTCAGACAAAAAGATACAGATTAAAGCTAATGTATTGCTAGACGCAGTGCCCCATAGCCTTGCACCGACACTGGGGCCTAGTGGCGGGAATTCAAGGCCGAACCCAGGAGCCTGGCGGTGATATCGACGATCGGGATGACCCGCTCATAGGCCATGCGCGTGGGGCCGATGACCCCCAGCACGCCGGCGACGCCGTCGCTGGTGCTGTAGGGCGCGGTGATCACGCTGCAGTCATCGAGGATCTGATAGCCCGACTCGTGGCCGATGAAGATCTGCACCCCGTCGGCCCGCAGGCTCTGATCGAGCAGGTGCAGGATGTCGCGCTTCTCGGTGAAGGCCTCGAACAGCCGCTTGAGCTTCTCGACGCTGGAGAGCTCGGCGAGTCCCATCAGGTTGGTCTCGCCCGCGATCACGTATTCGATGCCCTCCTGCGCGCCGCTCTGGGCGCAGACCTGCTGCGCCATGGAGATCGCATCGAGCATCACCTGGTTGATCGAGGCATGGGTCTCGCGCAGCTGGCGCAGCAGTTCGGCGTGCACCTGGCTCAATGAACGGTTGCGGCAATGTTCGCTCAGGACGTTCGCCGCGCGGCGCAACTCCTCCGGGCTGTAGTGGCGCTCGAGCTGGATGATCCGGTTCTGGACCTCCCGGTCGTTGAATACCAGGATCACCAGCACGCGCTGCTCGGCCAGGCCCACGAACTCGATCTGCGTCAGGGTGGCCGCCGGCGCGAGCGGCATGGTAACGAGGCCCGCCAGATTCGTGATCCGCGACAGCAGCTGCGAGGCGGCGGCGACCAGCTCCTTCGTCCCTTCGTGCGAGGCGTCGAGCTGCTCGCGCAGGCCCTTGAGCTCGGCATTCTCGGCGGCCGGCAGCTCGGCGCGCAGCAGCGCATCGACGAAAAAGCGGTAGCCCCGGTCCGTGGGCACCCGGCCCGCGGAGGTGTGGGGGGAGCTGACAAAGCCCAGGTCCTCGAGGTCCGCCATGACATTGCGGATCGTCGCAGAACTTAAGCTCAGGCCCGAGTCGCGCGACAGGGCCCGGGATCCGACCGGCTGGCCTTCGCGGATGTAGCTCTGCACCAGCACGCGCAGCAGGTGCTGGGCGCGCTCGTTCAGCGATTCCGGTGGGGTCGATTCGACGCTCATGCTCCTCTGGTTGCCACCTGCTTAAGGAACCGCCCGCAGGCTACCGAGCCTGTTTCGGCCCCGTCAAGGGAGGCCTGGGTCTCATCGTACGACATTGGCCGGATATGCGGCGTTGGCCCGCCATGGCCGGCATGTTACAAATGCGCGGTGAAAGCCCGTCTGGAAACCTGCGCCCTGATCGGTCATTTCGCCCAGGCGCGGATCGCCGAGAGCGCCGTGGCCGTGCTGGCCGCGCTGGCGCGCCGCGGGATCAAGGTTTTGGTGGCCGCCGATGAGCCCAGGAACTTTGCGGCCGACCTCAAGGCCGTGCCGCGCCATGAACTCGGCGGCCTGGCCGACTTCATGATTGCGGTGGGCGGAGACGGCACGTTGCTGGAAGCGGCCCGGCTCGTGGCCGGACGCGACGTGCCGCTGCTGGGGATCAACCGCGGGCGCCTGGGCTTCCTGACCGATGTCCTGCCCCAGGATGTCGCCGCCTCGGTCGATGCGGTACTCGACGGGCGCTGCACGACCGATGCACGCCGCCTGCTCGAGGCCCGCTTGCACCAGTCCACGGGCGCCTCAGCCATGCTGCTGGCGCTGAATGACGTGGTCATGCTGCGTACCGAGACGGGCCGGATGCTCGATTTCGAGACCATCGTGGATGGACGGTACCTGAACTCGCATCGCGGGGATGGCATGGCCATCGCCACGGCCACCGGCTCCACCGCCTACGCCCTTTCCTGCGGCGGCCCGATCGTCGACCCGCGGCTCGACGTGCT
>JANXYA010000157.1 GCA_025350345.1 Gammaproteobacteria bacterium | reverse complement strand
CCGCGCTGCGCGCATCGTTGTCTTCGTAAAATCCCGGTACGGTGATGATGCCCACGCGCAAGTTGCGGTCGCCGAGCCGTATCTCGCGCAGGTCCCGCTTGGCCGCCAGATTCTTCAGCGTCACCTTGCCACGCGTCAGCTCGATCACGTGAAGGTTGGTGCCCGGCGCGGCGCCGGCGGGCAGGAGCTGCAGCCGCACCTGCGTGTCGGCCTTGCCGCGTATCAGCTGCACCACATCGTCCAGCCGCCAGCCGACCACATCGCTCAAGGGTCCGTCGTGCCCCTGGCCGACCGCCATGACCCGATCGTTGGCCTTCAGTACGCCGGCCGCCGCCGCCGGCCCGCCGTCGAGCAGGGAGCTGATCGTCACGTAGTCGTCGACCAGCTGGAGCGAGGCACCGATGCCCTCGTAGCTGAGGCTCATCTGGATGCGGTATTCCTCGGCATTGCGCGGCGCGAAGTAGTTGGAGTGGGGGTCGTAGACGGCCGCATAGGAGTTCATCAGCGACTCGAACACGTCATCGGCGCTGACCTGACCGACGCGCTGCAGGACGCGCTGGTAGCGCTTGCGCAGTGTGTCGGCGGCATCCGGCCAGCTCTTGCCCGTCAGCATCAGCGACAGCGCGTCATTCTTGACCCGCTGGCGCCACAGGTCGTTGAGCTCGGCCACATCGCGCGGCCAGGGGGCCTTGTCGCGATCGAACACGTAGCTCTCGTTGAGCTTCCAGTTCGGTTCGGTGGCCAGCAGGCTGATCGCGTACTGGATGCGCTCGCGATTGCGCTGCTGCAGGCGTGCGAATATCAGGAAGGCCGGATCGAGCTGGCCGCTGTGGATCATGTCGTCGAAGTCGGTGCGCCACTTCTGCATGGCCGCGATGTCGGCGGCGAGGAAATAGCTGCGCTGCCCGTCCAGCGCGTTGAGGTAGCGATCAAAGACCTGCGCCGAGAATTCCTTGTCGATCGGGCGGCGGCTGTAGTGCATTTCCTCGAAGATGCCGGCGATGCGCGGCGCCAGCAGCTGCTGGCGGGGCGTCGGGTGGATGGCCCCGTCGGGCAGGAGCGAGGGGGCGGCGGTCAGGCCGCTGGAGCCCGTCGCGGCGAGCAGCAGCGCGCAACTGCCGGCCAGAGCCAGCGGCGCGAGGATCTTGCGTAGAAAATTGCCGTTTCGTGACATTACCGGGTGCCGCTCCGAAGCGATGGGTGTGGCCAAGGGCCAAGTCTGACAGCTTTGGCGCCTACAGTGCAGCCGCAGCCCTTAAGAATTGTGGATTCAAGTCACTGAATTGAATACTCTGGCCTCATGAAACCCCTCACCGCGCTGCTGGGCATCGTCATGGGCTCGGCCGTGGCGCTGGCGGTCTGCCTTGCCATGACCGGCGTCGTTTTCCTGCTGCTGCCGGAGTACTCCGCCCGCCTCGCCGGAGAACACGCGCCGCTCCTCAAGGGCCTGTTCTGGTCCTGGCTGCTGGTGGCGGTGTCCGCGGCCAGCTTTGTCGGCGAAGTACGCCACCGACCGTGGCGCCACCTGCCGCATGCGGCGACGCTGATCGTGCTCGCCCTGCTGGGCTGGCTGTACTGGCCTGCCTGAGGCCGATCAGCCGCGATTGCGCCGCGCCCACACCGAGCCGGGATTCTCACCCTGGCGCCTGTTGTAGGGATCCACACCGGCATCGTTGTCGGCCTGCGTCAGGCCGGAGATCACCAGGGCTTTCTTGATGCTGAGCAGCACGGCCTCGCGCCCGCTGCCGTCCCGTGACGACGAACGTCGCGGTGCGTCACCGGTAAAAAGCCGCTTTCCTCCAGCACTCACCTGTTGGGCACCCGATGCAGTGGCGATACCGCTACGATGCCTGCACGGGGAAGTTCACAGAAGACAGGCGCGGGCCCGAAACTGTGACGCAATCGACAGATTGAGCGGAATCCGCCGGGGCCGCGGGGAGCGGCTGGCTAGCGATGGACTGCGATGCGCGCGGCGCGCAGCAGCCACAGGCCGAAGTAGGGGCCTAGGGCGACCAGCCAGTAGGGGACCGACCCGTGAAAGAGCGCGACGATGAAATCGCGCCACAGGGCCAGCGGGCCGCCGTTGGCGTAGGGGCCCAGTTTCCAGGAGCCCATGATCCACACCAGGGCCGGCATCACCACGACGCCCAGCCCCAGGCTCAGCGCAAGCGCCAGCAGCTCGTGCCTTGCGCCGCTGGTTCGCCGGTAGTGCCGCCAGAACTGCCGCAGTGTCGACATGCCGAGTTCCCCGTGATGGTCGCGTGGCAGGGCGGGCTTCACCCGCCGATGCGGGCATAATACCGTTCATGGATAAGCTGCGAGTAGCCGTCGTCGGCGTCGGATACCTGGGGCGCTTCCACGCGCAGAAATATGCCGCCTTGCCCGGCTGCACGCTCACCGCCGTCGTCGATACGCAGCAGGAGGCCGGGGCCGCCCTGGCTGCTGAGCTCGGCACACGCTACCTCGGGGACTACCGGGAGTTGCTCGGCCAGGTCGATGCCGTCAGCGTCGTCACACCGACGCCGACACACTTCGAGCTGGCCATGGCCTTCCTGCAGGCCGGGGCGCACGTGCTGGTTGAAAAGCCCATCACTGAAACCGTGGCGCAGGCTCAGCAACTCATTGCGGCGGCCCGGCAGGCGCAACGCGTGCTGCAGGTCGGTCATCTGGAACGCTTCAATCCGGCCATCGTCGCGGCCGAGCCACTGCTGCACGCGCCGCGATTCATCGAATGCCACCGGCTGGCGCCGTTTCGCGAGCGCGGGACCGACGTCAACGTGGTGCTGGACCTGATGATCCATGACCTGGACATCGTGCAGAGCATCGTCGGCAGTGGCATCGCGCACATCGATGCCATCGGCACCCCGGTGTTCTCCTCCGAGATCGACATTGCCAATGCGCGGATCCGCTTTGACAATGGTTGCGTTGCCAACGCGACCGCCAGTCGCGTCAGCCTCAAGACCGAACGCAAGCTGCGGATCTTCCAGGACGACGCCTACCTGTCCCTGGATCTGCAGCAAAAGCTCCTCACCGTGATCCGCAAGCAGCAGGTCGAGGAGGGGGCGGCACGCCTCCCGGTGAGTATCGAGGAGCAGTCTTTCGAGCCGGGAGACGCCTTGCGCACGGAAATCGAGGCATTCCTGGCCAGTTGCCGGGGCGAGCGAGCGGTCGTGGTCACGGGCGAGGATGGCATGCGCGCACTGCAGACGGCAGTGAGTATCACGGCGGCGGTCGGACACGCGGGAGTGTTGCAGCAATGACGAACAAGTCAGCCCAGAGCGAAGTGGTGGTGGCGGCGACGCAGTTCGCCTGCAACTGGGAACTGGCAGGCAATCTCGCCAAGGCCGAACAGCTGGTGCGCGCGGCGGTGGGGCAGGGCGCCGGGCTCGTGCTGCTCCAGGAACTGTTCGCCACACCTTATTTTTGCATTGAGCAGGATCCGGCCTACCTGGAACTGGCCGAAACGGTGGCCGACAGCAAGTTGCTGCGACGCTTCTCCGCACTCGCGCGCGAGCTGGGCGTCGTGCTGCCGGTGAGTTTCTTCGAGCGCGGCAACAACGCCTATTTCAACTCGGTCGCGATCATCGATGCCGACGGCCGCAACCTGGGCGTGTACCGCAAGACGCACATCCCGGACGGTCCGGGTTACCAGGAGAAGTTCTATTTCAGCCCCGGTGACACGGGCTTTCGCGTCTGGGATACGCAGGTCGGGCGGATCGGCGTGGGAATTTGCTGGGATCAGTGGTTTCCGGAGTGCGCGCGCATCATGGCTCTCAAGGGCGCCGAACTACTGCTCTATCCCACCGCCATCGGTAGCGAGCCGCCGCCGGCGCCACCGGTGGATTCGCGGCGTCATTGGCAGCGGGTGCAGCAGGGACACGCCGCCGCCAACCTGATGCCGCTGATTGCCTCCAACCGCATTGGGGTGGAACGGCCGCGTCGCAATCCGGAGCAATCGCACATCAGGTTCTACGGCAGTTCATTCATCGCCGACCAGACAGGTGCCCTGCTCGCTGAAGCAGGTGACAGCGATGAGGCGGTCCTGGTGGCGCGATTTGACCGCCAGGAGCTGCGGCGCCGTCGCGATGGCTGGTTCCTGTTCCGCGACCGGCGCCCGGAGACCTACGGGCCTGTCGCCACCCTGACGGGCGAAGCGCGCGCCGCGACTTGAATGCAGTGCAAAATGCACAACGATTTGCAGGTTCAACAATAACAAACCTATACTTTTGGCAGGACGCGATATTGCAGTAAAGACCCGGCGGGAGCACACATGGCGGCCATTGCAATGGGCGAGCGCTCGACTTCCGCCACTCCACGCCCGCGGCGAGTGAGCGCAGGCCGGTCCGAGCGCGCACGGGATGCCAAGGTCGATCTTGGCTGCCTGCCGCGGCTGCTGGGCTACAATCTGCGACGCGCGCAGTTGTGCACGTGGCGGAAGTACGCCGCCCAGTTCGGCGAAAACAATATTCGACCCGGCTTGTTCAGCCTGCTGGTGCTCGTGGGCTCCAACCCGGGGATCGCGCAGATCGAGCTGGGCAAGCACCTGGGGATCGACAAGGCCAGCATTGTGGCGCTGCTCGATCGGCTGGAAAAGGTGGGTCTGCTTGATCGCCAGCGCTCGACCCGCGACCGGCGCCGCCAGGGCATTTTTCTCACCGCCCGCGGCGCGACCGAACTCGCGGCGCTGATTTCGCAGGTGCGTGCGCTGGAGCGGCAGCTGGCCGGCCGTTTCACGCGGGGTGAATTCGAACAATTTCTCGCTTTTCTGCAGCGCCTGTACAGCTGATCATTCCGGCGCGCCGCCAGCGGGCGCGCTGCCGCCCAGGAGCCGGGCCAGTTCCGCCGCCAGTGGCTTCATGAACCAGGACGATTCGGGCATGGCGCTGACCACGACGCCACGCTGGCGGAGCGCCGCGGCCACCACCGGACCCACCGCGGCCACCTCGGTTGCCGCCAGCGCCGCGCGCACCTGCTGCGCGTCCGCCACCGAAAACAGCCGCTCGACCTGTGAACTGCTGGTGAAGGCGATCGCGGCCACGGCGCCTGAGGACAACTGCGCGAGCAACTCATGCACTGCGGCGTCGGCGCTCTTGTCGGCGTAGACGTAAGGGGCCACGACGCGGACCTCGGCACCCGCGCCGCGCAGAAAGTCCTGCAGCGGCAGGTTAGGCTCGGTGGCATAGAGCTGGACGCCCACCACGTGACCGCGCAGCTCGAGCGAGCTCAGGGTGCTGATGATGCCGGCCGTGGTCGGCACGCTGGCCTCCATCTCGGGGCTGAGGCCCAACTCGCGCAGGGCCCGTGCCGGCTTTGGGCCGCGCGTGATCTTGCGCACCTGCGCGAGGGCGGCCAGGAACGGCGCGCGCAGTGCCGGTTCATGCCGCTCCACGCAGCCCAGCATCCGGCGCAGACCTTCGCCCGTCAGCAGCACGAGTTCCTGGAATCCGCCGCCGGAAAAATCGCGCAGCCAGTGCAGCACCGGCTGCGGATCGGGGGCGTCCAGGATGGTGACCAGCGGCGCGCGCAGCACGCGCGCACCACGGCGCTCGAGGAGCGAGGCGAACACATCGAGCTCACGGGTCTCGGGCAGGGCGATCAGCTGGCCGCGCAGGGCGGAGGGAATCATGGTCGTGACTGCTCCCGATCAATTCCTAGTCCACACCGCTCGCGCTGGGCGGATCGCTGGAATCGGCATTGAGAATGCCGAAGCGGGCCGGGATCAGGGCATAGAACACGCGCACCTTCTCGGCGCGCACCCGATCGAGGAGGCGCTGCGCCTCCTCCTCAGTCACAATGAATTCCACCTCGACGGTGAGCGTCCCGGCAAGCTCGAAAAAATGGTCCTCGTGCAGCACGTGGTGACGGCCAAAGCCGGCCATGGCGCGGAATGCCGAGCCGCCGCGGATGCCGAGCTGATTGGCCTGCTCGAGCAGCCACTCCCACAGCAGGCGTCGGCGATGGCGGGCGTTCTCGTGCACGTAAAATCGGCAGAATGATCCCTGCATGAGTGCTTGCCTCCCGCTTGCGTCAGCTCTTCAACCAGTGGACCGTGCCGATGCCCACCAGGGTCATCACCAGGGAGCCGACCACATGGACCGCCGCGGCAGCAAATGCCCACAGACTCTGCCCCTGCTGCAACAGCGTGACGACTTCCGCCGAGAACGTCGAGAAGGTAGTGAGGCCGCCGCAGAAACCGGTGATCACGAACAGTCGCCATTCCGGTGCGATGGCACTGTAGGAGGCGAAGAACGCGATGGCCACCCCGACGATGTAGCCGCCGATGAGGTTGGCGCTCAGGGTCCCGGGCGGAATGAGCGGGAAGCGGCTGTTGAGGTGGGTGCCGAGCCACCAGCGCAGCAACGCGCCGAGGCCCGAGCCCAGAAAAATGGCAACGATGGCTTTAAGCATGGACCTGTCCTCTTCGATACCCGGGACAGGCGCATGGCCGAAGCTACGCCTCCCGAGTGGGCTTGCGTAGGCATCATCAGCCGACGACCGGCGGTTCTATAGGAGGAATGCCATCTCCCCGCGGCCGCCACTGTAGCGCAGGCGGCGCTGCGATGGCTACCGGTGCGGGCCTAACGATTGATGTCGAGCTGCGCATCCAGGGTGATCTCGGCGCGCAACAGGCGTGACACCGGGCAGTTCAGCTTGGCGTCCGCGGCAAGCTCGGCAAAGCGCTCCGCGCTGATCTCCGGTACCACGGCGCGCATTTCGAGGTGCGAATGGGTGATCGTCCAGGTGCCCTCGACCTGTTCAAGACTCACCTCCGCCTGGCTGGACAGGCGCGTGGGCTTGAAGCCGCCCTTGGTCAATGCCGCGCACACCGCCATCGTGAAACAGCCCGCGTGTGCTGCCGCGATCAGCTCCTCGGGATTGGTGCCGGG